>DAOOBP010000011.1:0-40870 GCA_035407925.1 Salinivirgaceae bacterium | reverse complement strand
AACAACCTACCGAAAACCATCTGATTTTTGTTGAGCATCCACATGTTTACACTTTGGGCAAAAGTGGCAATAGCCAAAACATGCTTATCAGCGACGAGATGCTAAAAACCATTAACGCAACCTACTACAAAGTTGACCGTGGTGGCGATATTACCTATCACGGACAGGGACAAATTGTGGGATATCCGATTTTCGACTTAGAAGCTATGGGATTAACCTACAAAGGATATATCAATAAGTTGGAGGAATCTATTATCCAGTATTTGAAAAAAGAGCACAATATTTCTTCTAATCAATTAGATGACGCTACAGGAGTATGGGTTAGCGCCGACAGAGGTCCTGAAAAAATATGTGCAATAGGCACAAAAGCAAGTCATTACATTACCATGCACGGATTTGCGTTAAACATAAACACCGATTTAAGATATTTTGGCTATATCAACCCATGTGGATTTACCAACAGAGGTGTAACAAGCTTAGAAAAAATCAAAGGCAAAAAGTTTGATTACGAAAATGAGAAAATCCTGCTACGAAAGCATATTGCCCAAGCCTTTAATGCCGAACTGATATTTTGAGTAGAGACGCCACCTTTTTTATAAAATATTTAGTTCACAATCAGGTTGTGAGTAGAAATACGACCGTTGCTTTCCACTTTAATTATATAAATGCCTGCTGATTGCCTGAAAGTGATAGTTTCATTTGCACCAACATCATAAGTATCAACAACTCTACCTAACATATCAACTACAGTAACAAAAGATTTGTCGCTAACCTGTAGATTAACCATACCATTTGACGGGTTAGGATAAACCAAAACTGAATTAACATTAACATCAGAAATACCAACACCTTTCTCGGTTGTGAAATACCAAGAAACTGGATTTTCGTTTGTGCTTGTTCCATCGGTAACTGTGCCGGCAGGAACTAAAACCGTATAAATTGTGTTATTGGCAAAATTATCGTGAGCAATTGTTAATTTATTGCCATCGATTGAAGCTGAAATATTGCCAGGGTCGGGAGTAATTGTAATTCCTGAAAGATCGGTAGCTGTAATATCAACGTTGAAAGTAACACTAATTTCAGTATCGACTGCGACTTTGGATGCATTTACAGCAGGAATTTTAGAAATAGCAAGAGGACCTGTAAATGTATAAGGTATAGCAAATCCTGCTAATTCATCAAATATTTCAACAATCAAATTAGCTGCACCTGTCGTTAAATCGATGGTGTATAAACCGCTTTCAAGTGAAGCGGTAAACAGTGTCCCATATAAAATATTGTTATCTCTATCAAAACAAATATCTTGAGCATAATAAACATCAATACCCAAATTTCCAATCACTGTACATTTACCAGTGGCTTTATCAATACTTGCTGTACGGTCGTCTAACGAAATGGAAAATAGGTTACCATTAGCATCGCAGGTTAGACACATTGCATACAAAAAATCTCCTCCAATGTTTGTCAAAACGCCTGTTTCAAGATCAATAGTACTTAACTTACCATAAACATTTATAACATAAGCAGTTCCTGTAGTCACGTCATAGGCAAAACCTGTTAAATAAGATGCACCACCACCAATCTCTGTAACAGCCCCAGTAGTTGGATCAATTTTAACTAAAGGGCATTTTGTGCTACCATCAGCGTAACGAATGCCATAAATTTCGTCACCAACATAGTCAGCAGCAGTAACAAAATAGCTTTCATCAATGGCTATTTGAGTCATAACGCCATTTTCTAAAAAAATATTAACTGGACCAGCACCTTCCGCGCCTACACCCCCTTGATGGAATATGTTCCAAGCAAAAGCTTTGGTATATTCTATTACGCTAACGGTTTGTGTTAAAGTGTTGTTACTTTCATTTGCATCGCCTGTAAGAGTTAGTGTAGCTGTTAATGTGTAATCTCCTTCTGTCGGTGTCCAGTCATCCATATCAATAACTTTAGTTTCAGTGGGTAAAATATTAATATCTGAAACTGTGCTTGTATAAGCGTTGCCATCAGTTAAAGTTAAAGACCAACTGCTTTCGTTATTGGCTCCAAAATTTTTAACAGTAACTTTTGGAGTTACAGTAGAATCGCTCTGTATAGTGGAATTAGGCGTAATAGCAATAATTCCTAAATCGTGCTCGTCAGGGTTAATTAATAGTATATCATCAATTGTCCATTCCTGAATGTCGTAGATATTACCATTAAATACAAAAGCAAATCTAAAGTTACTGTTTCCAACATGAGCATTATTAATAAATAGGTTTTTAACTTCCAAAAGATCAGTTGAAACTGTATCTAACCAAATCTCTTCCCAAGTTGTACCGTTATCAATAGTAGTATAAACACCCAATGATACGGAGTTTGCATATATTCTAAACTGTTGTTTAAACTCTAATGCCAATTCTGCATATCCCTCTGTATTGATAACAGGACTCATGCAATAGGACGAACCGTTTAATTCAATACCTGATACCCATTTTAACGTAAGTTCGGGGGATGTTCCTCCTGCCATACTATCGTCTTGAACAGACCAGCAACCTTCACCTAATCCTAAAACTATCCATTCGCCCATACCTCCAGAAAAATCTTCAGAATAAACCGTAGTTGCTCTCGCACCAAAATCTAAAAAGCTGTTTAATTTTGTTTGATTACGTAATATCGGCTTTTGTACCGGCTTTTCATGTGCATTAAACGCACCAACTGCTATATTTACATCTGTATATGCCTTTGCCTCTGGCTTGTCAATGCCTCTTTCTTGTTGAGCATTAGCTAGACCTCCAAAAAGAAAAGTTAATGCCAATAATAGTTTTAAAAAATTTTCCATATACTCGTGATTTTTATTAAACATTATTTACATGTGACGAGGTTCTCGCAAAAAAGTTACAATAGCACAATTAAAAGTTTATAAAGTAGGGTTTGCTGAAAAAAGTCTTATTCTTTTGATTTTAAGCATAATACATGCATTTTTACCTTGTTTAAGTGCAAGGTTTTACTAATATTTGTCAAAAAATCCGTGCACTTATGTTTAAGCCTAAACCCATTAGAAGTCGGAAGTCGGAATTGTCCTACGGACAAAGAACAAGCGCTAATCCAAAAATATGAATCTTCAAAAATCAACTATATAATAAAGACGAAGTCTTTCCTAAATGTTTCTTAACTCCTTAATGGTTATTTAGTTAACGTCACCAATCACTAACCATCAATCCTACACCCTAAAACAGCATAGACTTTTTCAGTGAACCCTAATTGGTTGATACACCTATTTTTGGGCTTTAGCCCAAAAACTAATTGCCCATTGCACATTGCTCATTGCTCATTGATAATTTACTCGTCTCTATCAATAACAAATTCAACCAACTGCTTTAAGGCTTTACGGTATTCATTATCAGGCAGTACCTCTAAGCAATCTAATGCCTGATTCTTATAATCTATCATGCGTTGCACGGTGTAGTCAAATCCACCTTTGTCTGAAACTATTTCGACAAGGTTAAAAATTTGGGTATATGAGTGGTTTTTCGATTTTATAATTTTTAGCAGTTGTCGTCTTTCCCGATTGTTAGCTCTCTCTTTAGTGAAAATCAAGGGTAGAGTAAGCTTATGTTCTTTCAGGTCGTTACCGGCTGGTTTGCCTGTTTTGTTGTTGAGTTTATAATCGAACAGGTCATCTTTGATTTGAAAAGCAATTCCTAAATTAATTCCAAATTGGTGCATTTTTGCAACTATCTGCTCATCAGCGCCAACAGACTCTGCCCCAATTTTTGCGCATGCGGCTATTAGTGAAGCTGTTTTTTTCTCAATAATTTCAAAATATTCAGATTCAGTTATGTTTAGCTGTCTGCTCTTTTTTATTTGTAAAATCTCACCACGACTCATTTCATCTACGGCTGAGGAGACAGCTTCTAACAGGTCGAACTCCTTGTTTTTTACCGCTAAAAGTAGTCCTCGCGCTAAAAGATAATCGCCTACGAGGACGGCAACTTTGTTTTTCCATAATCCATTTATGCTAAAGGCATTACGTCTAAACAGACTTTCGTCAACGACATCGTCGTGGATTAAAGTTGCCGTGTGCATTAGCTCTATTAGCGCTGCAGCGTTATGCGTTTTTGGGTTAATTTTTCCGCAAGCTCCAGCTGTAAGAAAAACTATAATTGGACGCAATTGCTTCCCTTTACGTTTTAAAACATAGTTTATAACTGAGCGTAATAACCCAGTGTCAGTCAATATGTTATCTTTAAATATTTCATTAAAGAGTTTAAGTTCAGCCTCGATAGGTTTTTTAATATCTTTTATATCCGACATTGGGTTGTTTTGTTTTTATGTTAGTATCTCCAAAATTAATAATTTTTAGTTGGGAACAATTCATTCCACCACTCTTCTTGATTTTTAAGATATTTGTCCCACCATGCCATAATTGTATTATGCCACTCTATTCGGTTCTTATATCCAAAAATGTGATGATCTTCGTCTTTAACTGTCACTAATTCAACCTCTTTCCCTAAGATTTTCAATGCTGTATATAGCTGAATACTCTCTCCCGGTGGCACATTTGTATCGCTGTCGCCAGTGAGCAAAAGCAGAGGCGTTGTAACCTTATCAGCGTTGAACAGGGGGCTTTGATTAACATACAAATCTTTTGCATTCCATGGATAACTATCAGCTGTTGCCTCAGCGCTATACGAATATCCCCAATTTCCAACACCCCAATAACTAGATATTGAGCTAATACCTGCATGAGATATTGCTGCAGCGAAAATATCTGTGCGAGTTGTTAGTAGCATGGTCATAAATCCACCGTAAGAAGCGCCAATACAGCCAACATGTTCCTCGTCTGCAAAAGAGTGCTCTGCCAAAAACTTCTTAGTACCTTCAATTATTTCATCAGCTACTGTTATTCCCCAATTATTAACATGGGCAGCAGAAAACTCTTGTCCAAACCCTGTAGCTCCACTGGGTTGCAACACATAAACAATATAGCCCGCTCCAGCCCATAGATTGAACGGATAACGCCCTCCAAAGGCTCTGCCTACGGGAGTAGTACCACCGTAGTAATATACGATTACGGGATATTTCTTAGTTGCGTCAAAACCAACTGGCAGATAGTAGCGACCACTAATCTCAACTCCCTGCGATGAAACGAAATTCCAATCTTTAACTTCGCCAAATTCAACGTTTTTGTAGTTTTGCTTTTCAAGTTCTTCTACAATTTTCAATTTGTTGCTTTTTAAATCTAATATTCTGTAAGAGCCGTATAAATTTGTTTTTGATGATTTATAAGATATTACTGTTGTCTTACTTGCCATATTAAATCCTGTTACGTACTCATTTTCTTGAGTTATAGGAACAAATTTCTTTGTCTTAATTTCGTATTTATAAATACGTTTGCTATCTTTATCTGTAGTACTTATGTAGATATTGTTATCCGCACTTGACCACACTGCGTTGTCAATCGAAGGGTTAAAATCCTTGCTTATGGGCTCGACTGTTTTTGTTTCTAAATCGTAGATATATAGTTGAGTATCATAGTTATTTGCAATTTTATATTTCCCAATATTTTCGCCTATCTCTCCAAATGCGGAGGGACCTCCTGCACAGATTAACTTTTTACCGTCTGGCGAAAAAGCAACACTAACTGACCAACGTTTATCTGTCCATAAAGTGTCAACAGTTGGTATTTTAAGGTCAATGATATAAACTTGTTGTTTAGAATAGGGTCGCTCTGTATAATCGGGGTAGCTTGTGCTGATTGCTAAATAACGACTATCAGGACTGATATCACTCACGTATGTGCTCTGATTTCCAAATGTTAAACGCTCTTTACTTGAAGTTTTAATATCAAATTTATGGATGAATGACCGGTCTCTATATCCTTGCAAACGATCTCTCATTCCGTCAACCTTTTTGGTCGTCTTGTAAGAGAAGTCGTCTTTTTCTGTGATGTTATAAATTACATACGATTCATCTGGCGACCATGTACACCAACCCATATCATCTGTTTCGACTAATAGCCGTTCTGACGTTAACTTCTCAACATCAAAGAGATAAAAATGTTTTTCTTTACCAATACTTACAATATACGACAACCTGTTTGATTTTGGCAACCACTGTAGTTGCGAAATTTTAGAGTGTTGGAAGCTGAAAATCAGCTTATCATCGTTGGTGCGCTTTATTTCTGTCCACGATTCAGGATTTTCTCCTCCGGGCTTGGTTGTTCTGTAAGTTATAGAGTGGTATTTAGCATCGGGCGACAATTTTACCCCCGAACATCTTGTTCCGTGCAATATATGCGATATATTTTTTCTGTCGGTAGGGTCTGTCTCTATTCTGATATTGTCGGGAACAATTGTACTGTCAATTATAACCGATGCTGAGATTGTCCATTGGCATGAATCAGAGGGGAAATGTAAAGTTTTTATCATAAGTTTGTGCTTCCCTCTCTCTAACTTTAGCTCTTTCGAAATCTTTCCCTGTTTTTCGATACTCGACTCGGTGGTTTGCTTTGCGTCTATTTCTGAATCATCGAGCCATGCGCGAATCATCTGCGGGCTTTTTATTTCCAATTTTAGCTTCATCCACCTCTCAACCCAAATATATGTACTTATGTAGCTAACCTCGATTTCGCTTGTATCGCTGTTTTCGATATTAAGAGTATTGTCGGTCAACTCTTCTACTGACCATTTCCCTGTTTGATCAAACAACATGCTCTCTTCGGGAGCGATATTCTGAATATCAAAGTTGTTATATTTTAGCAAATCAGAATTTTTAAATGTTTCGTTTTGCGTATTTTTGGTATCTGAAAAAACAGGCTTTTTAATTATCTGTGGTTGAGAGACTAACCACGATTTTATTGATAAAGTATCGGACATAGCAGATAAGTTCGCCGCTAAAAAAATAAGAGTGTATAATAAGGTTGTTTTCATTGAATTATAGTTTTTTATTTGAAGTCATATATAAAGTTCACATTGTTTGTAATCATACTAACTATAAAGCGTAATACAAACCAAGTTCGTAAATTTACAGTTTATATGCAACACTATTTAGCAAAAATGTGAAAAATATCTTTTTTATGTGACCAAACTTTCGGTTTTTAGACAGTTTGGTCTGTAAATATGCATTTTTTTATTGATAAAAATTGTAATTAATGTTATCGAAAAACAAAATCAACCAACTCACGATGATTGAGTTGCCTTATTCCATGAATAGTTTAACCGTTTTATCCTCTTTTTCTACTTTAACCTCGACTTTTGTTGATGAACCGTCAGAACGAGTATATAACAGAATATAAGTCTTTTGCTTTAATAGTTTAAAACTCAGCGTTTTTCGGTGTCCTTGGAAATGGAATCACGTCACGAATGTTACCCATTCCTGTTACAAATAGCATTAATCTTTCGAAGCCTAAGCCGTAGCCGGAGTGAACGACTGTGCCAAATCTGCGTGTATCTAAGTACCACCACATCGATTCGGCTGGAATGTTCATCTCTTTCATTCGTGTGGTTAGTTTGTCTAAGTCCTCTTCACGCTGTGAGCCTCCGATAATTTCGCCGATTTGTGGAAATAGAACGTCCATGGCGGCAACTGTTTTGCCGTCTGGGTTTTGCTTCATGTAAAACGCTTTTATCTCTTTCGGATAATCGGTGAGTATAACGGGTTTTTTGAAATGCTTTTCTACCAAATATCTCTCGTGTTCGGATTGTAGGTCGGCTCCCCACTCTTTGATTGGGTAGGCAAAACGGTTTTTCTTTTGGTCGGGGCTGTTTTTTAAAATCTCGATAGCCTCGGTGTAGGTAATTCTCTCGAACTTATTGTCTAAAACAAACCTTAGTTTTTCTCTTAAAGTCATTGCAGAGCGTTCGTTTTGAGGCTTCTCTTTCTCTTCGTTGATTAGACGTTGCTCGAGAAACTCTAAATCTTCGGCGCAATTGTCTAAAGCGTACTGTACCAAGTATTTAAGCATATCTTCGGCTAAATCCATATTGTCGTGGATATCGGCAAAAGCTACCTCTGGTTCAATCATCCAGAACTCGGCTAAGTGGCGACTTGTGTTTGAGTTTTCGGCTCTAAATGTTGGTCCGAAGGTGTAGATTTGTGACAATGCAAGAGCAGCAAGCTCTCCCTCTAACTGTCCGCTAACGGTAAGGTTTGTTTGGCGACCAAAGAAATCTTCGCTCCAGTCGATCTCTTTTTCGGGAGTGCGAGGAGGATTATTTATGTCGAAGGTGGTTACTTGGAACATTTCCCCTGCCCCTTCGCAGTCGCTGGCTGTTATTATTGGCGTGTGTACGTTGTAAAAACCACGGTCATTGAAAAACTTGTGTATAGCAAAAATCATGTGGTGGCGAACTCGGTTGATTGCTCCAAACAGATTGGTTCGGAAACGTAGATGAGCGTTCTCTCTTAAAAACTCCAAAGAGTGGCGTTTTGCCTGCATTGGATATAAGTCGGGGTCAGAGTCGCCCAAAACTTCGATTTTTGTAGCTTGTACCTCATTTTTTTGACCTTTCCCCATTGACTCCACCAACTTGCCCACAACAGAAAGCGATGTGCCTGTGTGGATACGGCTTAATATATCTTCATTAATTGTAGAAAAATCGGCAACAATTTGTGCATTACGTAAACTCGAACCATCGTTAAGAGCTATAAAGGCTACGTTTTTGCTTACGCGGACAGTTCTAACCCATCCCATTACAACAACTTCACTTCCAAAATCTTCGGAGTTTGTTAGTTCTGAAATTTTTATTCTTTTCATAATTTTATTCTTTTTTCGTCTTAGGTCTTTATAATTTTTCGTTAAAAGTTTGTAAAGTTTTTTGCTGTTAGATGTTAGCAGTGTGCAATTGTGCTTGTTTTGAAATGGTTGTATTTTGACTTCGCTCAGAGACCGTGGCGCAGTGGCTGAGCCTGTCGAAGCCACCTCTACGACACTGTGATGGTCACTTCGACAAGCTCAGTGACCGTGGCGCGGTGGCTGAGCCTGTCGAAGCCACCTCTACGATACTATGATGGTCACTTCGACAAGCTCAGTGACCGTGAGCTCATCGACCACACTTCGACAGGCTCAGTGAGCATCCTATTAAGTTAATTCCCATTCACAACCATCTTTTGTGTCTTTTAATGTTATTCCAATATTTAGTAATTCATCTCTAATATTGTCAGAAGTAGCATAATCTTTTCTTGCTTTTGCCTCACTTCGCAGTTGAATCATCATTGAAACCAATTGATTTATTCGTTCACGATCGTTGCTGTTTTCGTCAGTGGATTTTAATCCTAAAATATCGTAAACGAAAGTGTTAATTGTTTCCTTTAAAATCTCTTTATCCCCTTTGGTAATTTTCAATGTTCCGTCTGCTATACTGTTAATTGCTTTAGCTGCGTTGAAAAGGTGCGATATTAAAATTGGCGAATTAAGGTCATCAAGAATCGCTTCCCAACACTCATCGCGGAGTTTTTGAACTTCGTAAGTTGATGAAGTTGATTCGGGTAAATTATTTATTCTATTTATCGCCCGCATTAAGCGTTCAAGACCCTTTTCGGCTGCCTGTAATCCCTCGTTGCTGAAATCGAGAGTGTTGCGATAGTGGCTTTGCAAGACAAAAAATCGAATTGCCATCGGGTCGTAAGCCTTTTCTAACAGAGGGTGTTCTCCACTGAAAAGCTCTGTGAGTTTTATGATGTTGTTATAGCTTTTACCCATTTTTTTGCCGTTAATGGTAATCATGTTATTATGAACCCAATATCTTGCCATAACTTTCCCATTGTGGCAAACACAGCTTTGTGCAATTTCGCTTTCGTGGTGTGGAAACTGTAAATCCATTCCACCGCCGTGAATATCGAACTGCTCTCCCAAATATTTATGGCTCATTGCCGAGCATTCAATATGCCATCCGGGGAACCCTTCGCCCCAAGGGCTTTGCCAACGCATAATATGTTCGGCGGGCGCCTTTTTCCATAGTGCAAAATCAGCTTTATTGCGTTTTTCGTCTTGTCCGTCGAGTTCGCGCGTTGTCTCCAACATATCTTCCAAAACTCTGCCACTTAACTTGCCATAAGGTACTTCGGACTTATATTCGGCAACATATTTTTTCAAATCGAAATAAACGTTTCCGTTGATTTCGTAAGCGTATCCTTCCGCCAGAATTTTTTTAATCATCTCGATTTGTTCGATAATATGCCCCGTGGCTGTTGGTTCGATCGTTGGGTCGATATTGTTAAACTGTCGCATTGCCCAATGAAACAGATTGGTATATTTTGTAACCAACTCCATTGGCTCAAGCTTTTCGAGTATGGCTTTACTGCTGATTTTATCTTCTCCTTCGCGCCCCTCTTCCTCGAAATGCCCCGCATCGGTAATGTTCCGTACATATCGGACTTTGTTTCCCATGTGCGTTAACAATCTGTAAAGCAAATCGAATGTGATATAAGGTCGAGCGTGTCCCAAGTGGCTCTCTCCGCTAACTGTAGGTCCGCAGACGTACATTCCAACGTGACCTTTGGTTATCGACTCAAATTTTTCTTTTTTGCGACTTAGCGTGTTGTATAAAACCAAATCCATAGTAAAAAAACCTCAGTTTAATATTTTGTGCAAAGATACGGTTTTGTTAGTTAAAAGTTAAAAGTTCGTAAAGTTAAAAGAAAATTGAACACAGATGACACAGATTTAACTGATAATCACAGATAATAGAGTTAAAAGGCGACGCATTGAGCGAGGTCGAAGTGTAAAAGTGGAAAGTTAAAAGTGTGATGTCCAGAAGTCTTTTAACTCAATGTTTTTTAACGCCTTAGTGGTTCCAAAACAACCAAGGAGAATAAATCTGTGTAAATCCGTCAAATCCGTGTCATCTGTGTTCCTATTCAGGATTAAAAGTTTGAATAATATTCCTTACAGTCTCTATTTTTTCATCAAGTATTTTGCGTGATTTTGCTTCGGCGATAAACCGCAGGTACGGTTCAGTATTAGATGGGCGGATGTTGAACCACCAATTGGGAAACTCGATCCGGTATCCGTCGAAGTCCATTATCGCTGTTGGCGTTTCGTGTTTGGTGAAATGGTTTTTTACAGCATCCATAGCCTCTTTTTTCTTATCTATTTTGAAATTTATTTCTCCCGAATTGGCATAGGTTTCAATTTTTGCGACTGCTTGTGAAAAGGAGATTCCTTGTTGTTTGAATTTTTTTATTACATTCATAATCAATATACAAGCTAATATGCCCGAGTCGGAATAGAAGAAATCGCGAAAGTAGTAGTGTCCTGCTAATTCTCCGCCGTATATACCGTTGATTTCGCGCAACTTAGGAGCGGCAAAGGCGCGACCAACACGCCATGTGTGCATTTTTCCACCCATTGGCAAAAGATACTCCCCGACAGCCTTTGATGTACGAATATCTTGAATAACGTACCCTTTTTCGCCACGCTCTTCCAAAAAGTAGTGACCCAAAAGCGCTATCATAAGGTCAGGCGATACAAAACGGCTATTCTCATCGACGAACATAACTCTGTCGCCGTCGCCATCGAAGATTATTCCCAAATCGCTTTTGTTCTCTTTGACAGCTTTTTGCAAATTGACAATGTTTTTTAAATCTAACGGATTTGGCGCGTGGTTTGGGAACGTTCCATCTATATCTTCGTACAGATATTTTGGAGAGTTACCAAAAATATCGCGAACAAGTAAGCCTGCCATACCGTTTGAACAATCAATTGTGACGTTTAGTCCCGAATAATCGGTTATGTACTGTTTCAAAAAGCTTAGATACTGCTCCTTTACATCAAAATCCACTATTTTGCCCTTTTGTTTTGCGGGGGTTATTGGTGCATTTTCGGCGATTTTATCTCTTATTATGCTTAGTCCTGTGTCTAATCCTACGGGGAGTGCGTTTTCTCGCGATACTTTCATGCCATTATACTCACGTGGATTGTGCGAGGCTGTAATCTGCACTGATGCTTTAAAACCATGTTTGGCTGTGGCAAAATATACCATTGGCGTGGTAGATAAGCCAACGTTGTAAACATCGGCGCCTGCATCGACAATGCCTTTGCTCAAGTATTCAAATATTTCGGGTGACGAGATACGTGCATCACGTCCCACCAATACTTTATTGGTTTTTAGCAAGTTAACCAAATGGAATCCTATTTTATAGGCGTCATCACGATTAAAGTCTTTGTTATATACACCTCTGATATCGTATGCGTGAAATGCTCCCATAATTTTTTACGTTTAAAAAGATTTTATTCTGAGCTTAAGAATGCCAAAGTTAGTGATTATTTGCTTTGACACGTAAGGATATAGAGTGGATATTAGTTGTTAAATATTTGAGCAGTAAAAAACTTGATTAGCGTTGCAGTTTTGTGCTATGTGGGTGCGGTACAACAAAAAAATTTGTTGCAAAAGCCTACAAGAGATACAACTTAATATTTAAAGTAGAAAAAGTTTTATGCTACATGTCTTACCTGGCTTGTGATTTGTAAAATTTTGTAAACTTTTAATTTCAATACTGTTGCTGTTCTAATTTTTTTTATTATCTTGCAAAAGACAACTTACTATTTACTAATTTAACACTTTAGAATTATGAGCGATTTTACCTTTTTAATTATTCTGCTTTGTATCGCATTGGTAGTTTTAATTCCTGTGCTGTTAGCATTATTCCGAAAGTCGTTTTTGAAAATTGCTTTTGTTGCGATTATCGTATTAATTGCGCTTACAGCTATTGCAGGCTATTCTGTATGCCTTTATGGTCTTAAATTGTTGTGGGGAATTTTTCCTTTCTTCGTGGCATTGGCATTTTCAACTTTTTTTGTTATTACACGTATGGTGCAACGCCCCATTCGCGAGTTAGTCTCAGGAATGGAGAATTGTGGAAATACTGGAGACTTTAGGGCGCGAGCGCCACAAAGTTTTACTCAGCGTATTGACGAAATAGGTCAGTTGACGCGTGCTTTCGAGTGTGTGATATTGGAAACACATAAAATCTTGCAGGAAAGCAACAATGTGTCGCACACACTAATAGATGCTAGTGGTCAATTTAAAGTCCAATCCGGCTTTATTGCAACTAGGGCAAATGACCAATCTTCATCGACCGAGCAAATTTCTTCGGCAATGGAGGAGATGTCCAGTAACATCAACCAAAACTTAGAAAATGCAAATCATAGCGCTAAACTTGGACAGCAAGTAAATGTTGAGGTGGAAGAGGTTAGCGAAGCATTCAATAGAACTGCAAAGGTAATGGAACATATACGTGAAAAAACAGTTAATATTGACGAAATAGCTCGCAAAATCAATGTGTTAGCTATTAATGCAGCTATAGAAGCAGCGAGAGCAGGGGAGTACGGAAGGGGATTTGCAGTAGTAGCAGCAGAGGTGCGAAATTTGGCTGATCAAAGTCAAAAGGCATCCGCAGAGATTAATGGTATATCGCTTGAAAGCGCCAAGGCTGTTGAGGAAATGGGTCAGAAACTCGATACTATGGTGCCAAATATACGAAAGGTGGTTACTATGACTAATGAAATTGCTGCAGCAAGCAGCGAGCAACAACAAGGGGCAACACAAATTAGTACTGCTTTAAACCAGTTAGTGCAAATTACTAATGAAAACTCAAGCACCTCAGAGGAGCTTAGCGCAGGAGCAGAGCAGCTAGTCGATATGGCGAATACAATGGGACAATCGCTAGCAAAGTTTATAATATAGTGTAAGTAGAAAGCAAAAAATTAAAAAGTACCTATAAACACCGCACAAGCGATACAATTTGTGCGGTGTTTTTATATTTACATATCAACAATAATTGGTTGCTTCGGCAAACTTAGCGTTCGCTGGGAGTTTGTTCCATCTCCGGCTATTAGACAACTTCACAAATTTTCAATTCAACACTTGTCGTCTTCTAAAGCTGTTTTATAAGCAAAAAGTGAGTGTTCGTCATAAATGAAACAAAAAAACACTCAAAAGGCACGTTAATTGACCCAGACAAAAATATATTCTAATTGTTCTATTTTTACTATCCAATTTAAAAATTTATACTTATGAGTGATTTCACAATTTTTCTTATTTTAATGTTAGGTGCAATTGTAGCAGTAGTTCCTGCTCTATTTGTCTTATTTCGTAAATCGTTTCTGAAAATAGCCTTTGTTGCAATTGCCTTTGTAATTGTACTTTCTTGTATTGCTGGTTATTTGATACCCGTTTATGGTCTTTGGATGTTGTGGATAACTATACCTTTAGGTACAGTATTGGCATTCTCAGCCTTTTTTATTGTTATACGTATGGTTCAAAGACCTATACGAGAGTTAGTCTCGGCAATTGATATGTTAGCAAGAACAAAGAATTTTACAGAGCGTCCACCTCAGAGTTTTACTCAGCGTATTGATGAGGTTGGTCAGCTGACACGTTCGTTAGAAAGTTTGGTGGTAGAGACACAAAAAACCCTACAAGAAAGTAATAACGCGTCACAAACGCTTATAGATGCCAGCGAACAGTTTAAAGCACAATCTAACTTTATTTCAACCAGAGCAAACGATCAATCTTCGTCAACCGAAGAAATCTCATCGGCAATGGAGGAGATGTCCAGTAACATCAACCATAACTTAGAAAATGCAAACCACAGCGCTAAACTTGGGCAGCAGGTAAACGATGAGGTAGGGGAAGTTGGTAAGGCGTTCAATCGAACCGCAAAAGTAATGGAACATATACGTGAAAAAACAGTTAATATTGATGAAATAGCTCGCAAAATCAATGTGTTAGCTATTAATGCAGCTATAGAAGCGGCAAGAGCAGGAGAGTACGGAAGGGGATTTGCTGTAGTAGCTGCTGAAGTGCGGCATTTGGCTGACCAAAGTCAAAAAGCATCTGCAGAGATTAATGGTATATCGCTTGAAAGCTCCAAGGCTGTGGAAGAAATGGGTCAGAAGCTTGATACTGTGATGCCAAATATACGAAAGGCTGTAACTATGATCAACGAAATTGCTGCAGCAAGTGGTGAGCAACGACAAGGAGCCGAACAGATTAGCACAGCGTTAAATCAGTTAGTACAAATTACCAATGAAAACTCAAGCACCTCAGAGGAGCTTAGCGCAGGAGCGGAGCAGTTAGTTGACTTATCGAATACTATGGCACAATCACTAGCAAAATTTACAATATAGTGTAAAAAGAAAACTAAAATATAAAGTTACACCGCACAATCACTACAGTTTGTGCGGTGTTTTTGTATCTATATTCCACAAGTAGTGGTAACTATTATTGAACTTAGTGACCATGAGTTTTGGGGCTTTGCATGTTGAATTCGTAGCTGACCGGAACAACAATATAGTGCTGTATCTACTTCACAAAGTAAAAACGAATATCTATAAAAAGGGAACAAAAAAACCTAAAGCGGACATTGATTTAAACAAAAATCTATTCAACTTGTTCTTCTTTGACTAATTAATTTAATAATTTATAATTATGAATGATTTCACATTTTTTCTTATTCTAATGTTTATTGCAATTTCGACAGTAGTTCCTATGCTGTTGGTAGTATTTCGTAAATCGTTTCTTAAAATTGCTTTCGTGGTAATTGCATTTATGATTGTAATTGCTGCCATCGCTGGTTATATTGCCCCCGTTTATGGTAATTGGGTGATGTGGATAACGGTACCTGCGGTTATAATAATGGGATTTTCAGCTTTTTTTATCATTTTACGTATGGTGCAAAAGCCTATACGTGAGCTTGTTTCGGCGATGGAAGAGTTAGCAAGTACAGGCAACTTCACAGTGAATGCTCCACAAAGCTTTACTCAGCGTATTGATGAAATAGGTCAGCTAACGCGTGCATTTGAGAGTGTGGTAGTTGAAACGCATAAAATCCTGCAGGAAAGTAACAACGTATCGCATACGTTAATAGAAGCAAGCGAGCAGTTTAAAGCTCAATCTAATTTTATTGCGACCAGAGCAAACGATCAATCTGCGTCAACCGAGGAGATCTCATCGGCAATGGAGGAGATGTCCAGTAACATCAACCAAAACTTAGAAAATGCAAACCATAGCGCTAAACTTGGGCAGCAGGTAAATGTTGAGGTTGGGGAGGTTAGCGAAGCATTCAATAGAACCGCAAAAGTAATGGAACATATACGTGAAAAAACAGTTAATATTGACGAGATAGCTCGCAAAATCAATGTGTTAGCTATTAATGCAGCTATAGAAGCAGCGAGAGCAGGAGAGTACGGAAGGGGATTTGCTGTAGTAGCTGCTGAAGTGCGACATTTGGCTGACCAAAGTCAAAAAGCATCTGCAGAGATTAATGGTATATCGCTTGAAAGCGCTAAGGCTGTTGAGGAAATGGGTCAAAAACTCGATACTATGGTGCCAAATATACGGAAGGTGGTTACTATGACTAATGAAATTGCTGCAGCAAGTGGCGAGCAACAACAAGGAGCAACACAAATTAGTACTGCTTTAAACCAGTTAGTACAAATTACCAATGAAAACTCAAGCACCTCAGAGGAGCTTAGCGCAGGAGCGGAGCAGTTAGTTGACTTATCAAATACTATGGCACAATCACTAGCAAAATTTACAATATAGTGTAAACAGAAAACTAAAAATATAAAGTTACACCGCACAATCACTACAGTTTGTGCGGTGTTTTTATTTATACCGATTGGACAACTTCACAAATTTTCAGCATAATATTTACCACTTATTGTTGTAGGATTACATTGAAAAAAAAGGACGTTTATGTAAAAATAAAGGACGTTTATGTAAAAATAAAACAAAAAAAATTAAAACGGTATATTGATTGTTCTAACTAACAATTAATTATTAACAATTTCTAAAACTTTTATATTATGAGTGATTTTGCTATTTATACTATTGCGGTTGTTATTGCGGTTGTGGGGATATCTCCTGTACTGTTAGTAATGTTTCGTAAGACAATTTTAAAAAAGGGCTTTGTTGCAGTTGCTTTTGTTATAGGTTTTTCTGCCATTACGGGCAATTTTGTGGCTTTTTATGGTCTTAAAATGTTATGGATATCCCTTCCTTTAGTTGTTGCAGCGGGGATATCAGTTCTTTATGTTTTGACGCGTGCGATACAAAGTCCAATCCGTGGACTTATTAGGAATATGGAGAATATTGCGGACACAGGCGACCTTACAGTACGTGCTTCGCAAAGTCTCGCTAATCGTGAAGATGAAATAGGTCAGATGATACGTGCTTTTGAACGCGTGATAGAGGAGACGCAAAAAGCTCTACAAGAGAGTGAAAGAGTTTCGCAAATGCTTATAGAGGCAAGTGAACAGTTTAAAGCGCAATCTAATTTTATTGCAACTAGAGCAAATGATCAATCTTCATCGACAGAAGAAATATCATCGGCAATGGAAGAGATGGCAAGTAATATCAATCAAAACTTAGAAAATGCGACTCAAAGTGCCAACATAGGCCAGCAGGTAAACAATGAGGTGGGTGAAGTTAGTGAGGCGTTTAATCGAACCTCAAAAGTTATGAGCGAAATACGCGAAAAAACAGTAAGTATTGGGGAAATAGCACGTAAAATTAATGTTTTGGCTATAAATGCAGCGATTGAAGCGGCCAGAGCTGGAGAGTACGGAAGGGGATTTGCAGTAGTAGCTGCAGAGGTGCGACATTTGGCTGATCAAAGCCAGAGAGCATCTACAGAGATTGATGGCATATCACTTGAAAGTGCTAAGGCAGTAGAGGAGATGGGGCAAAAACTCGATACAGTAGTGCCAAATATACGAAAAGCCGTTATCTTAATTAACGAAATAGCGGCAGCAAGTGGTGAACAGCAACAGGGGGCAGATCAAATAAGCACAGCTCTAAATCAACTAGTACAAATTACAAATGAAAACTCAAGTACCTCAGAGGAACTTAGCGCTGGAGCAGAACAGCTAGTAGATTTGTCGAATACCATGGGAGATTCGTTAGCGAAGTTCACACTGTAGTGCAAACAGCTGCAAAACAATTTTTCTTAAATAAAAGTTAGGAATATAAAGTTACACACCGAGGCTGTCTCAAAAGTCTCATTTAACAAAAAAATGGTAAGGTGGCTCAGAAGTGTCCAAATGCAAGGCACTGAGATTGAGGGCGAAAGAGCGTACATGAAGCGATGCACTGAGCTAAGCCGAAGTGTACGTGACTGAGCCCGTGCTTCGACAAGCCATTAGTTTTGCAAAGTGAATTTTACTTATTATTTTAGTTGTTAATAACTGAAGAACCAGAGAAAGAAGGTGAACTATTTCGACAGCTAAGTTTTAAGGCTTAGGCTGAGTATAAGACCTTACTTTCTCCTGGATTCTAGAGCCAATTAGAATGTTAGGTTTGCGACCTATTAATGGTTTTAGCTTAAAATCCAACTTGGTTCATTCAGTTATAGTTATTTAAATGTAAAAATATGAAAAATTTATTTTGCGGAGTAGACATTTCAAAAGATTTTTTGGATTATGCTATTTGTAATGGTGAAGATAAATCCATTATTGCATTAGAGAAGATTCCAAATGACAGAAAGGGAATTAAAAGTTTAATTAGAATTTTAAAGAAAGAATCTGATGGTGGAAGCATTTGGGTATGCTTTGAACACACTGGCAATTATGGGCTAATGCTAGCAAGTGTTTTGTCAGAGTTCAACATTGATTATTCCATGGTTCCTTCACTTGAGATTATTAAATCATCAGGGATGGTCAGAGGGAAAACAGATTCTATAGATGCAAAAAGAATAGCGTTGTATCTGGCTGTTAATAACTACAAGTTAAAGCCAACAAAATTGCCGTGTGCAGAGATTATGAAGATCAAAACTTTGTTGACGCTTAGGCAGCAGTACGTTAAAATCAGAACACAGTTCAAAAATTCCGTTAAGTCACTAAAAATATCTGCCAAGATTATTTCTCTAAAAGACGAGATTAAGCAACAAGAAAAAGAAATAAGCAGATATAACAGCCTGATTAAGGAGATTGAAGTTCAGATTAAGGATATTATCAAATCAAATGAGCAATTGAACAAGAACTACAGAAAAATTATTGAAATACTTGGAATTGGGTTAATTACAGCTTCACAACTCCTTGTTAGCACCAATAATTTTACGGCTTTTGACAATCCAAGAAAATTTAATTGTTATTGTGGGCTTGCCCCATTTGAGTATTCATCCGGAACAAGCGTTAAAGGTCGAACTAAAACTAGTCATTACAGAAACAAAGAATTAAAAGCAGCTCTTTTTAAAGCTGCAATTACTGCAATTGCTCATGATCAAGAAATTAGCATATACTTTGCAAGAAAAATTAGTGAAGGAAAACACAAAATGTCCGTCATAAATGCAGTTGCTTGCAAATTGGTATATCGTGTTTTTGCTGTTGTAAAACGAGATGAACCATACCATAGAATAGCTGTTTGAAACACCTAAGACTCATATTTTTTTCGAGCATTCATCTCTTAAACATATTTTAAATAAAAAGTGGAGTAAAAGTCAAGGGGCGAAGTGAAGCGTAGCCTTGTCTTGCCCTTGACTTTTACGGAACGTTTATTAAATTTGTTTAAGAGATGGAGGCGTAAACTTTTTTTAAAAAAAAAACTTAAATTTAATTTGTTTTTAACTTAGAATACTCAGCAACCATATCGAAGTAACGCAGCAGTTGGGCACTTATGAGACACCGCCGGTGTGGCTTTATGTATATGTCATGTTCACAGTAAAGACACCATTACTATAGCGTTTCTACATAAAAACGTCTGTTATTTTTTATTTTTTTGATTAAATATGATCTAATTATCATTATCAGGTTGTATATTGTGGGGTATTAATTTAAACATTAGAGTTATGTCGAAAAACAAAAACAAAAAAGATGAGGCTAAAAATCACAAAATAGCTTCTGAGGGTAATGATAATCTCGATTTACATTATGAGGTAGTTACCGATAAGAAAAAGATAAGTAATAAATTCTATGAAGAGGAGCTTTACAAACTCCAAATAGAGATGATAAAGCTTCAGGAGTGGGTAAAAGCTAAAAAACTCAAAGTAGTTGTGATATTCGAGGGGCGCGATGCAGCGGGGAAAGGTGGCGCTATTAGTACTATTGCACAGAGATTGAATCCTCGGTTTTGTAGGGTAGTTGCTTTAGGGATACCGACAGAAAAAGAGAAAACACAATGGTATTTTCAACGGTATGTTCAACATTTACCAGCGGCTGGGGAAATGGTGCTATTTGATAGAAGCTGGTACAATAGAGCAGGAGTAGATCATGTTATGGGTTTCTGCACAGAAGAAGAGTATCTTGAGTTTTTGCGTTCTTGTCCCGAATTTGAGCGCATGTTAGTCCGTTCTGGTATTATTTTGATAAAATATTGGTTTTCGGTTAGTGATGAAGAACAAGAGAGGAGATTTGCTTCAAGAAATGAAGATCCTGTAAAACGCTGGAAGCTAAGCCCAATGGATATTGAATCTCGGAATAGATGGGTTGAATATTCAAAAGCCAAAGACACTATGTTTGCTCACACCGATATTAAACAAGCCCCTTGGTATGTTGTGGTTGCAGACGATAAGAAACGAGCAAGGCTTAACTGTATTCATCACCTTTTGCAACAAATTGATTATGAGGATTTAACCCCGTCGCCAATTACTTTGCCAAAACGAGTTGATAGCACAGCATATGTCAGACCACCCATAACTGACCAAAATTTCGTGCCTGATGTGTATTGAGTATCGTCAAAAATCCCAGTAGAAGTTATGTAGAGATGTTCTAATTCCGAAGACAATTAATTTTTGTTGTCTGTTAACAGTTGACGAAGCTTCGTTACGTAGGATTATTCCTGCATAAATGTTCAGATTGTATGCGGGATTTATTAAGAGTGAGATGTTTGCATTTACAATTTTTAGATTAACCTCTTCGGCTTGGAAAAATTTGTTGCCATAGTTCTGAGCGGCAGTTCCATACGGCAGAAACAAATCGTTCCCATAATTTAGGTTTGCAGTGTCGGCTCCATGCTTTGCAAACATTAATTGAACATCGAAAAAGAGGCGTTTATAACCGTATCTAAAGAAAGTAACTACTTCGGCAAAATTCGAACCTAACGGATGTGCAAGAGGTTGATTATAGTGTGCGTAATTGGTAACAGGATCATGTGAATACATAAATGGCCTCACTATGTTCAGTTCAGTCTGAAAATCTAATCGATTAATGCGAAACAGGTCGTAAGTTTTTAGTCCGGCTTGAATACCCCATTTATTACCATGCCAACCTTCTCTTTTTCTTAATTCACTTATTTTAAATTCGTCGAATACTAATTGTCCGTATAAAGCGGTTTTTTTTAATAAAGTAATCTTACCTGCAGCTCCAACTATAACATTATCGGGCGATCCAACGCACCACTCAACAGGTCGTAGATATATTACTGGATTGGCGTAATGAATATCAAACCCACGATGTCCTCTTATTGTATCTTGATCGCGCCATATAATGGCTTCAAAAAGGCTTAGGTTTAGCCACTTTGTTGCGTTCCAGCTTAAATATTGAAAAGCGCCCCATTTTTTTGTATTCGCGGTTATATCAGGTTTACTGTCGCGCAAGTGTTGAAACTGTGCCCAAAGGTTTATATATTTTATATGCCAAATATCGGTTGTGATTTTGAAATGTGGATAGTTAAACGAATTATCTGATAGCAATAGAGAGCGATATCCGTCTCCAAAGAAGTTTTTGCCTGTACCTAATTGAAAGTTAAAGTGTTTAGAGGGACTGTAAGAGACGTAAGCATCAGAAAAATAGTAGTCATAGCCATTTGGGTTCTGCTTAAAGTTTTTTGCAAGCCCTTGCCCTGGGACTACTCTTTGAGTTAAATGTTTTATCCTATCGTTTCTGAAATCATTGAAAATAGCTTGATTTTCAAAAATCTGGGTTCCCATGGCAAAATTCTCCCCAATTCCTGCTCTGATAAATATTCCGCGTGTGTTAACCCAACTCTTTTGTTCATATTCGTTATCAAATCCAAGTTCTAGATTAATTGCTGGATCAATGCTAAATTCAAAGTGTTTATACTCTTTTTTTATCAAACTTTTATTAAACACTATATCCCAAAATTTTTTTGTAGTTTCAATCTGCAACACATCATCATAATTTGATATTGTGTCAGTTTGACTTTTTAAATATGGTTTTATGGCAGTATGGAAACGTGAATCAGAGTTATATAAATCACGCTCAATATATTGATAAGAATGGTTGAAAATCACATTATAGGGCTGCTGTGCATATAGATAATTAAATGCAAATAACAAAAGTCCTAAAAGTCCAAAATGTCTTATTCTCATCTACTTAGACTTAATACCTTTAAAATGATTGATAAAATTGGGGATACAAACTACGAAAAACCCAACAAGAAGAATCAGAATAGAGGTTAATTTTCCACTATATCGTTGTAATGCAATAGAAATTCCTATTAATATAATTGATGCCAAAGATAGTAGAAAGGATGCTTGCATGTGAGTTAATCCAAGATCAACCAAGAGATGATGAACATGTCTTTTATCTGGGGAAAAGGGAGATTGACCTCTGAGTATTCTGATTAAAAAGACTTTAAGCATGTCGGCAAGAGGTATTGCTAAAAAACCGATAGCAGCAACAGGAGAGTATCGTAATTTAAAAATTCCATGATATGTTGCATTAACTTCAATAAACATAACAGCCATAAAAGCGAGAATATAACCCAACATTAGAGAGCCCGTGTCGCCCATAAATATTTTTGCAGGAGAGACATTAAATCTGAGAAATGCTAATAAAGAACCGATTATTGCTGCTGATAGGATAGCAAGCTGAATGCCAACTTCACTGCCTTCTAAAATAAACCAAAAACTGAAGGCAACAGAAGAGATTATTGTTAATATAGCGCAAAGACCATCTATACCATCTATAAGGTTAACCGCATTAATAATCGTCATAAAAACGAGTATAGTTAATAGTACACTGGGCCAGTATCCAATATCGTATATACCTAAAATTCCATAAAAACTTGAAATTCTAACATCGCCCAGAACAACCAAAATTCCTACGGCAACTAGTAGTCCCAGAAACTTAGTAGAAGCAGATAGCGCGGTTATATCATCCTTAATTCCCAAAAAGAAAATCAAAATCATTGCAAACAAAAAGTATTGCAGGCTTGGGAAAGATTCAAAATTTGAAAATAGGGTAAAAGAGAGAATAAAGCCGATGAAAATACCCATCCCCCCTAAGTTTGGGACCAAACTTGTATGTGATGTTCTTTCATTAGGCTGGGCAACCAAATTTTTATTAACCGAAATATTGATTATTATGGGGATAAC
Source organism: Salinivirgaceae bacterium (assembly GCA_035407925.1). Taxonomy (GTDB): domain Bacteria; phylum Bacteroidota; class Bacteroidia; order Bacteroidales; family Salinivirgaceae; genus JAAYQU01. The sequence continues at coordinate 17,614 of DAOOBP010000011.1, read as the reverse complement.
TATATGAGTAATAATAAATGCAGTAAAAAAGGCTGATAAAATATTGATATAAGGTATCATACTTTGCTATTTTTTCACAAAAATAAGCAAATAGCTGGGCAAACAACCATTGTTAATAATAAATTTTGACCTATGTGCTTTTGTACTTGACAAAAAAAGTCGGAAGACGGAAGTCGGAAGACCGCTCTGCACTTAGTCGCTGAGCGGAGTCGAAGTGAGCTTGTCGAAGTGTGTAAAAGCCATTAGCAATTGGCTGTTAGCTATTAGCCTATGGCAATTAAAGGGGGCAATTGTTGTATCAATAGCCCTGACTTTCAAGTCGGGGATTATGTTGGTACACGTGTTTTTGGGCTTTAGCCCAAGTAATGCGATTCGCGCAAGCAACGTTTTCAATACTCAAAACACGTCCTACTAATAATGCACATAGCTAAAAGCTAAAAGCCAAATTGTGTTAATAATCAAACTATTGCAATTTAGTTATATAATAGGAGTTAAAGAACATTTAGGAAAGAGTGTGTTTTTTATGATATGGTTGATTTTTGAAGATTCATGTTTTGGGATTAGCGCCTTTCCCCAACTAATGGGATATTTTTCTTCCTGAAATGCCTGTTTGTAACAGTGATACATTTCAGATTATCTTAAACGAATTTTCTCGGTGTAATACTACAGAACTCTCAAATTCTGATTCCGAAAGCTAATATATCGTCAACTTGATCGCTTCTTCCTTTCAACTCTGAAATAAAAGTTTCAATGTTTTTACCCTGTTCTTTCATGTCTTTGTGGCTTCCAGCAAGAATGGTTTCTTGTAACTGACTTTCGGTAAACTCTTGTCTATTATTATCTCCAAGTTGCAAAATATCGTTAGCAAAAATATAAAGAGTGTCTTTTTCGCGCAATTGCACAACTTTCTCGACAAACGGTTTTTCGTCAGCGTAAATTCCAATGGACTGATAATCAGGTTCAAAAATCTCTAAAACAGGCTCTGTTTTGCTCTCCTCGTGGCGAACTAACAACAATGGTATCATCGCTCCCGAATAGTAAAGTTTTTTTGAAGCTTTATTGATAATACAAAACGCTATTGCCATACTATTATCTTGACTGTCAGGGCTTTTAGCTTGAGACAAACTGTTATTAATTTTTTCTCTTATCTCATCAAGAGCCAGATTTGTGTGTGAACTAATTTTATTATGTACAATTTCATTTAAAAACGTATATCCCAGCATACTGATAAGTGAATTTTGTATTCCATGTCCCATTGAGTTGGCTATCGCTATATATATTGAATGTTCGTTCTGTTTTATTAGATAAAAAATGCCACTTAACATTTCACACGGTTTGTAAATTAAAAAGAAGTCGTTAAAAACTTCGTTTATTGCTTGTGGGCTGATTAATAAGCTTTTCTGAACGGCGTCTATGTATGCGATGTCACTCGCGATATTGCTTTTTTTAAGTTCAATCTTATCGCTCAATGTCAATATTTTCTTTTTGTATTGCAATATTTCTGTATTTAATTGCACTAATTGATTGTTGGTTTCAAAATGTTTTTGCCTGCTTTTATACACGTAAAATATTGTAATAGCAGCCAAACTTAAAGCGCTGATTATCGCTATAATTAGATAAATATTTTTCTTTTTATTTTCCCACTCTATATCTGAAATAATTTGTTGTTGATTTTCAAGCTGTAGGGTCTGTTTTTCAATTATTTGCTGCTTTTTGTCAAAAAGATAATGAGCCTCCATTTCAGCCAAAGCTTTTGCTTTATCTTCTTTATACAGACTGTCGCGAAGATCCATGCTAAGTTGAGCATATTCTAAAGCTTTAACATAATCGCCATTAAGTTTATATGACGTTACTAATACATCAACAATTCCCTTTTGCAATGTTACAGAGCCTATTTTTTTGGCTAATTGTAAGGCATCTAAGCCGTGGTTAAGTGACAATTTAAGATACTCGGCTGATTTTTCTTTGCCAACCATGCTCGACATATCAGAATATGTTAAAGCAATATTTAAGGTAACCGTAGCCAAACCGTGACTGTCGTTTATTTTTTCTCTAATTTCAAGAGTTTTTTTTAAGAACTCCATTGCCTTAAAAAATTCACCTTTGTTTCGATAAACAATCCCCATATTATTATAATTGTCAGCTAATCCGCTATAGTCTGACAATTCGGTGTATATCGGGATTGCTTTTTGGTAATATTCTAAGGCTTTATCATGTTGATCTAATTCTGAATAAATTACTCCAATATTCGTATAACAACCAGAAATTCCCACTTTATCATCAATATTTTCACGTATTTTGAGCGCTTTTAAATAATAATCTATAGCCTTTTCAAAACTATTTTGTTCGGCATGTAAATTTCCTATATTGTTGTAACAGTGTGCTATCCCCTTTTTATCGCCGAGTTCTTCTTTTAACTTTAAGGCTTTTAAATAGCTATCGATTGCTAAATCAAATTTTCCTTGGTCGGTGTAAAGCACTCCGATATTCAAATAATTATTAGCTATGCCATTAAAGTCGTTTATTTGTTGCCTAATTTCAATTGACTTGTTGTAATACTCAATAGCTTCAGACAGGTTTCCTTGATAATAATAGACTGTTCCTATATTATTGTATGAACGTGCAATTCCCTGAAAATCAGAAATTTTTTCCATCAGTTTAATTGCTTCGGAATAGAACTCTATTGATTTATCGAAATTCCCTTTTTCAGAAAAAACAAGACCCAAGTAAAAATATCCGTCTATTACTCCTTTTTTCGACAGGTTAACAACTTCCTCATTTTTCGATTTTTCGTAATTCCTGAACGTTTTTATTGATTGATAGTAATATTCTACAGCTTTTTCGTATTGCTTTTGATGGTAGTAAATTTTCCCTAAACGAGCTTGATATTGACCAAGAACAGGTCCGTGTTTATCGTTGCGGCTCTTTTGAGCTACGCTTTTGGCTAAATCCAACGCCTTCAAGGTAAAATAACGATTAGAATCGGGATTAGATTTTTCAAAACTGTCTCCTAATTTAATATAGAGTGAGATTTTCGAGGTATCTTCCTTTTCTAATGTTACCAATCTTAATAGGCTGTCAATCGTTCTGTTTTGTCCCGAAGCATCAATTGATAAAAGTGATGCAAAAAACAGTAATAGCGTTAAGTGAAAGCATCTCATATATTTAGATTTTTTATTTTTTCTCATGGGGTTTATATGCTTAATAATCACGTTTCAGACTTGAGTTGTTATGTTCACTTTATAGGTTTTTTTTAAACATAGCAGCCTTGCTCCTACTCCTGAAACAAACAACTTGCAATATATAAAAATTTGACTTGTTATTCTAAATTTTTGGCACAGTATTGTAAAAAAGTATAAATTTAAAGAGTTTTTCAAAACAAAGTTAATTTTTTCGAAAAATGAGTACTTTCAAGTCTTATAATTTTTTGCCAATATACTATAACACACACAGAAGTGATAAATAAAAACAGAGTTAGAATAACAAAAGAGTTCTCTTTCGAGATGTCTCATCTCCTAAAAAACCATTTAGGAGGATGTAATAATATTCACGGTCATAGCTATAAACTTTTTGTGACTATTTCCGGGTATCCTTGTAACGATACTGATAGTCCACAATATGGTATGCTTATTGACTTTGGGGAATTAAAAAAAATAGTAAACAAATCAATTGTCGATCCGCTGGATCACTCTCTGATGGTCTCGGAGCAGTCATTTAAGGGCGCTTTTCTCGAACAGTACAAGGGAAAAATAATTGTAAAACCTTTTGAGCCTACGTGCGAAAATCTTGTTTGCGATTTTGCAAATAAGCTCAGTAAAGAGTTACCGAACAATGTTGAGCTGTACAGTATAAAACTATACGAAACCTCAACAAGCTATTGTGAATGGTATGCTAGTGACAACGAACAAAATAGATAAAAGCAGAAAGTGTTGGAACACAGATGACACGGATTTAACGGATTTTACACAGGTTGCGTTTTAACGTAGAGACGGAGCATACTCCGTCTCTGCAACACATTGATATTCAATTGATTTATTGTTAATTGCTAATTGCTAATTGATTTTGTGTACTTTTCCACGAGCTAACGAAGCAAACACCCCAAAAACACAAAGCACCGTAAATATCACAAATATATAACTCATGCTACTTGAGTATTGGTCGTATAAATCGGGTGTTATCTTGGCTTTTCCGAGAGTAATCGAAAATACAAGCATTGCAATACCCATACTAAACATTTGACCTGTCAGCCTCATTGTTCCGAGTATTGACGATGCAATTCCGTATGTTTTTTTGTCAACGGAAGTCATAACGGCATTTGTGTTTGGCGATGAGAATAGAGCAAAGCCAAGTCCAAGCAACATTAGGTATAACACAAGAGTTAAGGTTGTTGTTTCGGAATTAACAAAAATCAGTAAAAACAAACCAATGGCAACCAAAGCCATTCCTACGGAAGCTACAAATCTGGGCTCTGTTTTATCAGAGAGTTTGCCGGCAATTGGCGAAAACAGAGCCATAACAATAGGTTGTGCAACCAATATCGTTCCTGCATAATGAGCATCGAAACCCTTAACATGCTGCAAATAAAGGCTTAACAAAAATGTGATGGCAAAAGTCGCACTATAGTTGATAAACGCTGCAAGATTAGAAAATGCAAAAACACGATTTTTTGTAAATAACGAAATTTTGATAAGTGGATATTTTACACGCATCTGCTGCACAACAAATAAAATCACCCCTAAAATGCCTGCAATTACCATGATTACACCGTTGGTATGTGGCAAGTTTCCCATTCCCAAAATAAGCGCTGTTAATGAGGCTATTAAGATTATGCTTCCTAGTAAATCGAACTTTTCGCCTTTAGCTTCTGCCCATTCGCCCTTTAATAAAATTGCTGAAAGCAAAACAAGTAATATCCCTACCGGAACATTAACCCAAAACACTGCTCTCCAACCAAATGCTTGAGTTAGGATACCACCCAAAAAGGGACCAATAGATAAACCTATATAAACCGCTGCCGCATTTATTCCCAACACTCTACCACGTTCATTAGGAGGATAAACCGAAACCAATATTGCAGTTCCCGTACTAAAAATAAATGCGCTTCCTATACCCTGAATTACCCTATATACTATGATTGAGGCTTGTGAATGTGCAACCGCGCACAGTAGTGAACTTAAAGTAAATATCGATATACCAATGATATAGTTCTTTTTCCTGCCATAAATATCGGCAAGTCTGCCAAATGGGATTAGAAATACCGCCGCTGTCAAAATATATGATGTTGCCACCCAACCCAAAGATATAGCGCTCATCGAAAAAGTTTCGCCAATATCGGGAAGTGCAATATTAATTGACGACCCCATATAAGGACCTAAGAATGCGCTAAGTGTAGCGATTATTAGTGCTGATTTTTTGTTTTGCTTTGTCGTCATTTACAGCAAATTAGAATGTGATGTTTATAAACAATAAGCTGTCTGAAAATCTATTTCGGACAGCTTATCGTATTAAAGTTATTAATTTTAAACTGCGTTTCGACTCCGCTCAACGCCCGTTGCCCCCGTTCACTGAGCGGAGTCGAAGTGAACAATTCAAAATGAGCAAAATCGAAATAATCTTTATCAAAAGTCAAAAGGGTCGCCCCCTACTTTGCCTTTTAACTAATACCTGTAATGTTCTGGTTTGTAAGGACCTTCAACAGGAACACCAATATAATCAGCTTGCTCTTGAGTAAGTTTGGTTAGCTTAACACCTATTTTGTCAAGATGCAGGCGTGCAACCATTTCATCAAGATGTTTTGGCAAACGATACACACCAATCTCATATTTGTTTTTCCACAAGTCGATTTGAGCCAATGTTTGATTTGTAAATGAGTTACTCATTACAAACGATGGGTGTCCTGTGGCGCAACCCAAATTAACTAATCGACCCTCGGCTAATAGGATAATACTGTGTCCATCAGGGAAATAGTATTGGTCAACTTGTGGTTTAATATTCACTTTTTTAATGCCTTTCCAGCTCTCTAACTGAGCAACCTGAATCTCATTATCGAAGTGTCCGATGTTACAAACTATTGCCTGATCTTTCATTTTAGACATGTGCTCGGCAGTTATAACATCTTTGTTTCCTGTTGTAGTAACAAAAATATCGCCTTCGCTCAAAGCGTCTTCAATTGGTTTTACCTCAAAACCCTCCATTGCCGCCTGTAGAGCGCAAATTGGGTCAATTTCGGTTACAATTACTCGTGAACCGTACGCTCTTAATGAACGTGCAGAGCCTTTTCCAACATCGCCATATCCGCATACGACCGAAATTTTTCCTGCAAGCATAATATCTGTTGCACGCTTAATCCCGTCTGCCAACGATTCCCTACAACCATAAAGGTTATCGAACTTAGATTTTGTAACCGAGTCGTTTACGTTAATTGCAGGGAACAATAATTCTCCTCTTTCCATCATTTGGTACAAGCGGTGTACTCCTGTGGTTGTCTCTTCCGAAACACCTTTTAGCTCTTTAATTCGGCTGCTCCAATAGTTTGGAGATTCGGATAACAAGTTTTTCAAGAGCTTCAAAAGTTCAACCTCGTCTGGACCACCGGCTTTACGATCTAATATCGAGGCATTTTTTTCTGCTGCAACGCCCGTGTGAACCATAAGCGTAGCATCGCCACCGTCATCAACTATAAGATTTGGACCTTTTCCGTCAGGAAAATTCAGCGCTTGAAGTGTACACCACCAGTACTCCTCTAATGTTTCGCCTTTCCATGCAAACACAGGTATTCCAAGGTCGGCAATTGCCGCAGCAGCATGATCCTGTGTACTGAAAATATTACAACTTGCCCAACGTACCTCGGCTCCTAAGCTCTTTAGTACTTTTATCAATACGGCTGTTTGGATTGTCATGTGTAATGAACCTGTAATACGTGCACCTTTTAAGGGTTTCTCAGCGCCATATTTTTCTTTCAAAGACATAAGTCCAGGCATCTCGTTTTCAGCAAGTTCAATCTCTTTGTGCCCCCATTTTGCCAACGACATATCGGCAACTTTATAAGGGAGATTTGAATTTAATAATTTTGTCATATCTATTGTGATTTATATTGTTTACTTTTGAACTACTTCTAATGCTTTTAAAAATGTTGGGTCTATCTCATTCATAATCATATAGAAACCTCCGTCATCAAAGATATTTCTAATAACAAGGGCTTTTACCTGTTTGGTAAGATATTTATCTCTCTTTGTTTTGTCGTTTTGTGTGGGAGTAACTCCTTTTTTCTCGGCATACTCAATAAAACTGTTCATAATATTCTCATTATCAAGATATTGTTCTAATTTTTTTGCGTCTTTAAATTTAGTTAACTTATCGCGATTTGCATCTGCATAATCATAAGAAAACTGATAATCGAGACCGCGTTGACGTACTTTAGCATAAAATTTCGACCCTTGTGATGTGTCAGCTGGAACAAAAATGTCAGGCATTATTCCTCCTCCACCATAAACAGTTTTTCCGCCCGGGGTGGTGTATTTAAGAGATTCATCGTGCTTAATACTATCCTCGGCTGTAAACTCGCCCCGTTCGAAGCGCCGTATTAAATCTTGAGCATAATCCTCTTCGTTGTCATACGGTTTCTGAATTGAACGACCTGTAGGCGTATAATATCTTGCGACAGTAAGACGTAGCTCACTACCATCATCGAAGTAAAATGGTTCTTGAACCAATCCTTTTCCAAAGCTTCGGCGACCTATAATAGTACCTCGGTCATTATCTTGCAATGCGCCCGCTAATATTTCACTTGCCGAAGCGCTCCATTCGTCAATCAGAACAACAACCTCATCGTTTTGCAAATAGCCCTGTGCTGACGCATAATAATCGAAACGTGGACGCGCTTTACCTTCAGTATAAACTATGATATTCCCTGCGGGTAGAAACTCATCGGCTATACGAACAGCGTCTTGCATCACTCCACCACCGTTGCCACGTAAATCCAAAATCAACTTACGCATACCCTCCTGTTTTAATGTTGCTACTTTCTGCATAAACTCGCGATGTGTAGTAAGGCTAAACCGTGCAATCTTAACATATCCTACATCTTTGGTTACCATATAGGCAACATCAATACTATTGATGGGAATTTTATCTCGAGTAATATCAAATTCGATTTTTTTATCAACACCTGGTCTTACAACAGTAACCTTAACCTTTGAGCCCTTTGGTCCTTTAAGCTTCGACATGATCTTTTCGTTGCTTATCCCCACACCCGCAACAACCGAATCGTCAACCTTTACAATACGGTCGCCACCACGAATTCCAACTTTTTCGCTTGGACCACTCGATATTGTTTGAATAACATAAACAGTATCGTTACGCAAATTAAACTGGATTCCAACACCCTCGAAATTGCCGCGTAATGGCTCATCAGATTCTTCTCGCTCAACAGCAGGAATATACACCGAATGGGGATCTAATTGTTCCAATATAGGTGCAATCGCACTCTCTACTAATGAGTCATAAGATATTGTGTCAACGTAATTTGCCTCCAATTGTTTAAGAAAAACGTTTATTTTTTCGGGGCTAAACTGTTTTTTACTGTTGGTACTATATCCACCCAACAGATACTTATACATTACCATTCCCAAAACAATACTTATTGAAACTATTAAGGGCAGAAGAGTATTAAAATTTTTATTTTGTTGCATGCGGTGTAAAATAATATCGTTCAAATAAATTTATTGACAATCGGGAATATAAACCATCTCTATTCCAGCTTGCTCGAGTAATCGTTTCCCATCTTCCAATCTATACATATCTGAATATACAACGCGGACAATCCCCGATTGAATAATCAGTTTGGCGCACTCAATACAGGGCGCTGCGGTCACGTACAAAGTCGCTCCATTTGATGAGTTCGCACTCTTTGCAATCTTTGTTATAGCATTCGCTTCGGCATGTAAAACATAAGGTTTGGTGTTGCCTTGTTCGTCTTCACATATATTTTCAAATCCCGACGGGGTTCCGTTGTAACCATCGGAAATAATCATTTTATCTTTAACAAGCAAAGCGCCAACCTGTCTTCTTTTACAATACGAATTTTGTGCCCAAATATGAGCCATTTGCAAGTATCTTTTGTCTAATAACAGTTGCTTCTCTTTATCTTGTAGTTTACCCATAATTGTTTGAAATAAAACTGATTCACGGCATAAAGCATACCGAACCGTTTCTACGAACCGACAAAGATATGTATTTTTATTATAAGATTTCTAAGGCTTGGCGGTCAAAATTGGGGTAAATTTAGAAAATCAGTGCAACTTTACTTACGATAAGGCGGAATACCAAATTTCGGGCTTCCGACTTCTAACTTATAATTTCTAATTTGCTGATTAAGTTGGCTTTAACGAATTAATTAAAGTATTAATATACTCATCCATTATATTATCGCGATAAGTACTCATTCTGTTTGCTTCATAAATCCAATTTTTCAGTCTGCTCAGGTATTCCTTACCTGTCTCATAGTAATTTTTATTATAAATATCAGAAAATCTCTCTCGAGAATTGTTCAGGTAAATTTCTGAAAACTCGTGAAAAATCTTTTCCCCCTCAAGACCGTCAATATAAAATGGACCTGTTAGACCTTCGTATAAACTATTAATAGAGTCATCATCAATATCGAACTCTTTTAAAATTGCGCATATTTCAGTAGCGTGAAAATCTATTCGTTCGGTATAAAAAGCACAGAGAGATAAATAACCCGTCAACGTATATGCTGCGACAATAAAATCTTCTTCTGTTTCAAACTCTAAGAGCTTTTCCGGGTCCTCGTCTTCAAGGTTGCGAATTTTGGATTCTCTTTTTTCATACATGGTTACAAAATTTGAAATTTCACTAATCCTTTCACGATAACCCTGAATAGCTTTCAAATGTCTCTTTATCAATTCACTTGGTTTTTCCATATTATTTATTGGGTTTTAAATTGATATAACGTTGATAACATTAAAAATAGTGCGTGAACTCTTTAAATTCATGCTACTTTGCTTATTGTTTGCTTTTTTCTTTTTAACGTTTTTGGTAAGATACAAAAAGCCAACCGTTTTATATGATTCAGTTGGCTTTATTTTATTAATAATCAGTATTATGATCTCAAAATAGATGGCTATTTATGTACATACGATAAGGCATAAATGTCGCATAATAATTTTTGTATCATATAACTCCAATTACAATTGGCAATTACGCCAAAATGAATAATATTACTTACCATTTAACAAGTTCGCCAACTTTATTATTATCGATATAAAACGTATTGTTTTTAACTCTTCCAATAATTTCTCTAAAAGACATTGTTGCATCAGGATCATCCTTAATACCTTTTCTTATTTGACCTTTTTTATCAATCCACCCAAAATCTTTTCCGTTTGATTTTACATTCCAATCGTTATCTATAGTAAAAATAGTTTCTTTTGCTGTCCATTTAAAACCCAATACTTCTGTTTCTTTGTCAACAAGTATTCTCCCAGCAAAAGGACAACCAGTATCTTCAGCTACATAATCGGAAGTTCCTGAACCGTCGCCTCGTAGGAAAAAAATGTAAACAAGAGCATAAATCACAGCGATTATTAAAGCCCAAAGTAACATATAAGCGATTATAGGCAGTAATATCCAAACAAATCCAAAAATGCAAAAAGCAATCAATTTCCCTATAGCAATAAAAAGTATGACATTAACAATTAATGCAACTACAGTATTTTTTTGCTTAAAAGCAAAATTTGATGCCTTGTTGAAAAGCCAATATGGCGACTGGATTATTTTTAAAAATTTATTTTTAGGAGCAACAGAATTACCTGAAATAAAAGGCTCAGTTCTCCATTTGAAAGAAAATACCGTAATTAAAAGTATTACCAAAATTGGAGATAATGAAAACAAGAACACTTTCGGTATCGATATATAAGATAATAAACTTTTAAAATAGAATGCTCCAAATAGTATTTCATATATCAGATTAAGAGACAGAATTGTTATAAGAACAGCAGAAGATAGTTTTGTCCTATCGTGCTTAAAGGGTAAGAATAATATTAAGGCAATAATTGTTAAATGATCTGGCAGAATTACAAATGATTGTAAAAATAATGCATTAATGAGTCTTCCGAAATGGAATGATATCTGTAACTCAGACCATGTGTCAGAAAAATTAGGAGGTGAAGATATAAAAATTCCAAAAAACATTAATGCTCCTATGATTATAAAAAATATTGAATGCCATTTTCTCCATCTCTTCGAGGATTTTTGTAATGTAGTTGTAACAGTTTCCATAAATTAAATATAAATTAAGTATCCTACTCGTATGGCTTTTCGGATAACGCCCCGTTTTTTTAGTGGAATCTGGTCTCCACTTTTAGAGTTCAATAACAGATTTTCGTCACTTTGGATGGTCAACCCGTTGGCTCTCGCAGACCGTATTAGTTTTTTAATTTGTTAAAACCGTTTAATAACATCGATTAGGCATACACTCTATTCCGCCGTTATTACTTTTTGAAGTTATATATTTGTTACATAGATATTTATCCTTTAACCTCGCTCTGTGTAAAATTAAATTACAATTGGTATAATATTGATTTTCAAAACTTAAAACATTAAACACAGTGTTTATCACATATATACAGAAATTGCACCTAAGAAAAGTTTCTTCGGTTAACAAGTAAGAATCATGTCTGTCAAGTTGTTGATTTTTAGCGTGTTGTGCTAAAATGGGGGGGGGGTAATTGCTTGACACTTAGGAAGTTGCACATAATATGTGTAACTTATTATACATGCCAATAAGTTACGATAATAAATAATATACTCACCTAATTTATGCATTCACCTAAATTTTTACTATGTACATACTTCCAATGTCGTTGACAAATATATACAATAAAATTGAAATACTGCCTTTATAAAATGGGATTTACCATGCATAATGTTTAATTTGAGGTTTTTATGTATTAGACAAATGTTTTAAACTGTTTAAAATCAGCTTTTTGCAAATATTTCTCAACATGTTAATTTTTTGAAATAATCTCATCAAGAAAAAAATAAGTCATTAAATCAGCTACTTACTTTCCGCTAAAAAGCAGTTTTTCCAATTTCTTTATGTTTTGTTTCAGTTTGTTTGGATTCAGTTCTTTTAATTTATTGATATTCTGCAATTTCCATTGTACTGACGGAAATTGTAAATACTCTTGATATTCAATAAATTTCGACAGTTTTTGTCCCTCTTCAAAAGAGAGTAAAAAGTTTTTATCTTGCTCAGTTAGGTTTGAGTTTATAAAATCAATCAACTTTTCACGTGTTTCGTTGTAATCATCGTATGAGAACGGAATATTTGTCATTCCTGAAAATTGTTTTATCATAGTCTCTTGCTGGTCTATCCTGTTTGGCGATAGCGTTTCAACAATTGGTCTATCTCCTCCTAAAAGGCAATAAAAGAAACCCTTTTTTACTTGTTCAAAATTATTTACAAAATTGAACATCAATTTTACATCAAAAAGGTCGCGAGGGTGTTGTCTATCGAGGGCAGCTGTTATTTTCCCTCCGTAAAGTTGCGAAAAAGAGACAATTTTAGCATTGTTCGAGGTTTCGAATTCGTTTTGCGCTCTTTTACAAAGTATTTTCATTTCACAAGGCTCAATAACTCCCCGTTTCGTTCCACTAACTTCAATTTTTACCATAACACCCTTTTGTGAGCAGTATAGTTTGTTTGTTTTCCGAGACACAATAACATCTGGAATTATTGTTCTAATTTTTTCTTTTAAAAGGGTTAGATTATTGTCAATAGCGGCGAAAGATTCCTCTCTGGGCATTATAGGTATGTAGGTAACATCTATATCTATTGAATAGCGAGGTAAATCAAGCAAATACAAATTGATAGCTGTTCCACCATGAATAGCAAAATCATCTAAACCTGACAGGGCTGGAATAATTTTCAGAAGCAACGAAACTTGTTGATGGTAAGAGTTATTCATAGTTTGCTAAGTCTTGCGGTATAGTTATTTGATATTTTGAATTAAACACACCATTTTTCACAATTGAGCGTTTACCTTTACCCAAATCTATTTTTGATAAATCTAAATTTTCATACCATTGATGATTTGCTTTTTCAGCCATATACAAAAATAAACGCTTTACTTTTACAGAATTACACTCTTCTAATAACTGCTGTAATAAGTTTGGTCTTAATCCGTTTAACATTTCCATAACTTGATATAAATCAGTAAGATTATAATGTTTTGGTGCAAGGTCTAAACATTCTAAAAATGCTCTTTCTGGCGAAGAAACAGCCACTTCAAAATTGTTTTCATTAATTTTAGTTATTCCTGTTTCACCGTATTCAGTGTATTTTCTTAATATTTCAACGCCCCAATCATACTTTGAGAACCACTTAGGGAACCATTCGCCACGCGGACAATAAACAACTACTGTTCGCCTACCGAGTGGAACATAATGTACAATACCTCGTATCTCCAAAGCAGACACAGCTCCTATATGAAAATTTTTATTCAACTGAGTGTTAAAACAAGATAAAGCACTATACAGAGTTGGTTTTTCACCTGTTCTGTACATAACTCCATTATCTATTGCCGTAAGCCACTGTGAATTACGATAATGTCTCTGTAGAAAATAAGATATTCCATTTTGGTTCATCCAAGAACCAAAATACAATGCACCTTGTGGAAACTTTTGCAAGAGTGAGTTTATTTTTGTTTGTTTTATTGTACTCATAATACAAAATTACTAAAATAAATAAACCCGACAAACTTTTTGTAGAGGCACAATGCATTGCGTCTCTACTTTATTAACTTTACGATTGGAAATTTTCAACTGGTGTGCTGATAATAATTGTTTTTACTTTCTTAGTTTTTGAAAAAACTTACTATATTTTTTTCAACTATTCCCCTGTAAATAAACGAATCAATAACTTCGTTGTCGTAAAGAATTATAATTGGCACCGAGCCATAAGTTATCAGTAAAACTTCATCTCTCGGTAGTTGAATATGCTCAATACCAATAGACTTGTTTTTGATTAAAAATTCAGAAATGTCATTATCATCTGTCTTAATAAACACATAGAGCACACTGCTTTTATCAATATTATGACTATTAATTATTCCTGATATTTTTTTTGCGGTCAAATTGCACAATCTACATCCTGTACTGAAAAAACAGATAACAGTTTTTTTGTTTTCTCTCTCTTTTAAAACAGGATTAACCTTAAATTTCTCGAAGTATTCGACATTATAGTTATCGGTATATCTTGAATAATCGTTATAGTATAGAAAGTCTGGGGGGGATAGAATATTTACCACAACAATACTTGTAACAAGTATGCCTATGGATAATAGTTTTTTGTATTTAAACTGAAAATATTTTGAGTTTCTTGCCCAAACTAAACCTGCAATTAAAACTACATTTTTAACTATCGATTGAGTGGGGCTTAAAAATATATTAGAGCCGAAGCATTGACAGTTCTCTGTATCTCCTGCAATCGCTCTAATTAGCAAATAAATTGTGAAAACAAGTGTAGTTGCAATAGTCAAATCGGTAATGAGTTTAAACAAGTTTAGACACAATAACATACCTAGAAAAAACTCAAAACCAATTATAAGTCTTGCAAGTAAAATTGATAAGTCTAACGAAAAGAGATTAATAGTAAAAATATAAATTTCAAAATCATCTATGGTTATAAGTTTTAAAATTGCTGAGGCTATAAAAACTAAGCCTACTAATATTTTTACTACTAACTTCCACATAAAAGGAAAAAAAGCTTGATTTACAAAATTTTATAAATCAAGCTAAAATGTTTATTTACACTTAACTTCAGTTTTAACGCCAAAAGCTTCAGCAGTTTCATTGTAATCTTTACATTTCTTGCCGCTCTCTCTGGTAATAGTTGTTGGAGAGCCAACTTTTTCACCATTAACGTAGCTTTGGCATTCACACTCTTTTGAGCAACTTGTGAAACCCACTAACATAAGCCCTACTAAAGCTAAAGCTAAAAAAACAGTTTTTTTCATAATTTATAAATTTAAAGCTAATGCCTACTCGTGTGTTTTTCGGCTTCCACATCCTACTCTTTTATGGATTTTCGGATACGTCCTTATTTTTTATATTCTTACATTCTTTTATAACTTATTAAGTTACTGTTAAAAACAAAGTAAAGCATAAAATTTCATATATCAAAACAAAAAATGACAATATTTTGTTAAGAAAATAAACTTTTGAAATTATGTTTACAGAATATTCCCTTTTTTACTCAATATTTCATTTACTATTTTGAACCTAAAAAGCATTATGACCCCTATCCTACAAATCGAAAACCTAACAAAATCATTTGGCAGTTTAATCTTGCTTTCCGAGATAAGTTTCTCAATATCAGAAAATCAACGAGTTGGGCTGATTGCTCGCAACGGGACAGGGAAATCAACTCTGTTGAAAATTGTTGCAGGATTAGATACTCCCGACTCTGGAAATGTTGTTTGGAGAAACGAAATAACGGTTGGATATCTCGACCAAAATCCATTTTTAGACCCCGAATTATCAATACTTGACAACGTATTCAAAGGCGACAACAAAGCTATAAAAGCAATTAACCGATATGAACAAGCGCTAATAAGTTGCGATAAAAAAGAGTTACAAGCTGCTATAGAACTTATGGATGCCACAGACGCATGGGATATGGAAACCAAAGCGCAACAAATTCTTATGCAGCTAAATATAACCGACATTAAACAAAAGGTTGAGACCCTTTCGGGAGGTCAGCATAAACGGGTCGCATTGGCGGCTACTTTGATAAGTGAACCCGACTTCTTGATTTTAGACGAACCCACAAACCACTTAGATTTAAACATGGTCGAGTGGATAGAGGGATATTTCGCTTCGACAAAAACCACCATGCTAATGGTTACTCACGACCGGCAATTTTTAGATAGCATCTGCACCGACATTATGGAGATAGATGAAAAACAAATATATTGGTACAGTGGCAATTACTCCTATTTCTTAAGGAAACGAGAGGAGCGCATAGGAGCCAGACAAGCAAACGTAGAACGTGCAGCAAACACATTTCGGCGTGAGCTTGAATGGATGCGACAAACACCAATGGCACGAACAGGCAAAGCTAAATACCGAATAGACGCTTTTTACAAGTTGCGTGACGAGGCTTCGAAACGTTTCGACGAAAAAAACATCAACATAAGAGTTGGAGCAGCGCGGTTGGGAAAAAAGATTTTGGAAGTGATCAACCTACATAAGTCGTTTGGCGACTTAAAAATATTAGACAATTTTTCGTACAACTTCCGCCGATACGAACGCCTTGGGATAGTAGGTAGCAACGGAACAGGGAAAACAACTTTTCTGAACATCATTACCGAAAATATCAAACCCGACAAGGGAAAAATTGAAACAGGCGAAACCGTTGTGTTTGGATATTTTCGACAAGAGGGTATTTCGTTTGACGAAAACAGCCGTGTAATTGACGCTGTTCGAGATATTGCCGAAGTTGTAAAATTGGGCGATGGCAAAGTGTTGTCGGTATCACAATTTTTAACCATGTTTCTTTTCCCACCAAATGTTCAAAACTCATTTATCCACAAGCTTAGCGGAGGAGAAAAACGCAGGTTGTATTTGTGTACGATTTTAATGCAAAACCCAAACTTTTTAATCCTCGATGAACCTACAAACGACTTAGATATTCAAACTCTGACGATATTGGAAGAGTATCTCGAAAGTTTTGCAGGCGTGGTTTTGGTTGTATCACACGACCGCCGCTTTTTAGATAAGGTTGTTGACGGACTGTTAATTTTCGAAGGAAATGGAGAAATCAGCGGTTTCCCATGCAACTACAGCGAATACTACGAATGGAACCGAGAGCAACAAAAACTGGAGGAGACAAAAGCACGACAAATCCAAAAAGAGGCAACAAAACGTCAAGAGAAAACATCGCAAAAGCCTCAAAAAATGAGTTTTGCCGAAAAAAAAGAACTCGAAAACTTAACAAAAGAGATTGACGAATTAGAAGCCGAAAAAAACCTACTCGAAAACGAAATAAACAATTGCACTGACGACTACGAAAAGCTAATAGCCAAATCAGAACGAATAGGCGAAATAATAAAACTTATAGATCAAAAAAGCGATAGGTGGCTAAAACTGTGTGAAAAATCTGAAAATATTTAATGCCAATTGTAATTTAAAAATTGTCCAATATTTTTCAAATTACAATTATGCGTTGATTACCATGCCATTAACTGTTAATTGTTCATTATTCACTTCTACTTTGCTCAGTGCAAGCATTGCTAATTGCTAATTGCTAATTGCAAATCATAGCCCCCAAAATTCCCCGACGACATCAAAAGCACAACTGCCCCCGACCGCCACTCACGAAAAATTTGCTCGAACATCAAACTGTTATCAGTATAAACCTCAAGGTTATGATGTTTAAAACATTCAGCAACAAAAGCAGGATCTATTTCAGGCATACTTTTATGTTTCAAAACATCGCTATTGAAATAAACAAAAGCTTTGTCGGCTTTATCCAATGTGTTGCTATAATGAGGTATAAACTTTCGATTTAGCGAACTAAATGTATGCAGCT
>DAOOBP010000010.1:13336-43101 GCA_035407925.1 Salinivirgaceae bacterium | reverse complement strand
TTTGAGACATCAATAGTAGTATAAGCAATAAATAGGATATTTTATTCATGTTTTTTGTTATAAGTGAGTAAAATTAATTATTTAAACCATTAAGAAGTTAAGAGATATTAAGAAAAAGAGACGGAACATGCTCCGTCTCTATAATACCCTGATATTCAATTTATTAATTGTTCATTGCTAATTGTTAAAGTGCCCAAAGAGCGTATATATTAATTACTTTCGACTCATATTCATTGAGATATAAAAATTTCTCTATGACGCTTCTTTGTTCAGGTGTCAGAGATTTTAACCAAGCATCCGTATATTTCGGGTCTATAGAAAAGAGCATTCGTATAAGCTCTTTATGCTCGTCTGGTGCGTTTGCTATTTCAGGTATTAGCTTTGATTTGTTCTCTAATTTTTCGGCTAAGTAGCTACTTAGTTCGTTTCTTAAATCGATGCGATTGTTGCGTCTCAAAACCTCCATAATCTCTTGTAATAAGAAATATGCAAGTTGCTCTTCTCGTGCGTAACCGTTTTCAATTAAAGGGTCGGGCTGTAAAACGAAGTTTATTTCCTGAATAGCATTTTTGGCTACTAAACGTGTTATACTGTCAGCTGCTAGGGTATCGCCTGTTTGGTAATATGTCCTGATGGCGTTGCGTGAGAAATAATCAATGGGCAACCTTTCTAACGGAAGGATGTCAAATGAACGTTTCATAACTTCTACAGCTTTCTCTTTTTTTCCCTCTTTAATGAGTTGGTCAGCAAGAGCAGTAAACTTCTCTCGGAGAGCGACTGTACGCAGTGATCTAATTTCAGTCCATTCGTAATAAACGTCCATGTTGTTTAAATTTCTGTACATGAATTTGTTCATTAGGTTGTCGTACAAGATATCGGTATTGATGCTTCCGTCTCCGCCCGCTTCGTTTTTGATAGGGACAAATCTGAATGCAAACCCTTCATTTTGTGAATATTGTCTTAACAATTCAGTAAATGCTCCAGCGCCAGCAGTTGATGTGGAATAGATTGGTCGTTCCCAGTCGTTGTTTGCAAAAAGATCTAACATGGCTAAATCAGATTTACCTATGATGTTGTCTTTAATTTCAAACACGATGTTGTCAACGATTTTAGCGGTATCTTTTAGTTGCACCGTTCCAGATGCTATAACTTTCTGTTTGTCAACAGGAATTATAAGTCGTCTTGCTGGCAGATAGCTCTCTCCACTTTGAAGTTTAGTGTTTATATTATCGTCTAAAACAAATTTCATTGCAATTTTTGCAGGGAGTGGCGCTGAACCAATCAGGTCTTGAACGCGACTTGTTTCGGACTCTAACTGTCTGGCTTGCTGTTCGTTAATCTTATATTTTGCAATAGCGTCTTTTTGTGTTAGCATGCGTGAAAGTCCTATAAATTGAGCAGGGTATATTTGCTCTCGCTCTTCTTTAAGCTGATTCCATGTTGTTGCTTCGCTTTTGGGGAAATCACTCTTGCTTAGTGTAGAGACTAGCATATCGTACAGATTGTTATACGATCCCTCCAATGATCTCTTCGAAGCCTCGTATTTTTCATTAATAAACAACTCTTTACGATCGAAAACGTAAACCTGGTCTCTTGTTCCCATAACATATTTTTCGGGGTCCATTGTAAATTTTATGGGTGTGCTTTCCCAAACTTGTCGTCTCAATTGATTTATATACCAATCTGTGCTTAAATATGGAAGACACAATACTCTTACGTCTGTTCTAACGCCTTCAACCTCTTGTATATACCATATTGGGAATGTGTCGTTATCGCCCATGGTAAAGATAATGGCGTTTTTATCGCATGAATTCAGATAGTTGTAGGCAAAATCGCGTGCCATATAACGTCCTGATCTGTCGTGATCGTCCCAGTTTTCAGCGCCCATAATTACCGGAGCGCCCAACATACAAATTGTTGTTGCTACAACAGCTGATACTTTGTTGTTTATAGCTTTTTGTAGCAGTTCGTACAGAGCCAAAACCGCCATCCCTATCCAAATTGTAAAGGCATAGAATGAGCCTGCATAGGCGTAGTCTCGCTCACGTGGCTGTATAGGTGTTTGATTCAGGTATATAACAATTGCAATTCCTGTTAAAACAAACAGAAGCATTACAACCCAAAAATCTTTTTTGTCCCTAAAGTATTGATATAGCAGCCCAACTATTCCAAGAATTAGCGGTAAAAAATAGTATTTGTTGTTGGCTTTGTTGTCCCACGAATCGGGTAAGAGAGATTGGTCTCCAAGTCGGGCATCGTCAATAAATGATATTCCGCTTATCCAGTTTCCATTTGCCAACTCTCCATGTCCTTGAATATCGTTTTGACGACCAGCAAAGTTCCACATAAAGTAGCGGAAATACATAAAACCAAGCTGATAGTTAATTAAAAACTTAACGTTTTCGCCAAATGTTGGTTTTATTCTTGTTTCAGGTTCTTGACCGTAATTCAGTGTAATAGGCGTACCTTTTATGTTTGCCCAACGTTTATACTCTTCAACATGTGTTTCGTTGGCTGAAAACATGCGAGGGAGAAACATGTAAAATCTATCATCATACTGTACATTAAAACCATTATTGAATGGAACATATTTTCCATCTTTCGGGCGATATGATATTTTTGGAGTAAGGCTCAATCCTGGAGCTGAATATACCTGTCCGTAGAATAATGGTCTATCGCCGTATTGCTCACGGTTTAGATATGATAGTAAACTAAACATATTTTCTGGATTGTTCTGGTCCATCGGTGGATTTGCATTTGAACGTATAACGGTCATTGCATAAGAGCCGTATCCTAAAATTATAAGTGAAACGCCGAGTAGTACGGTGTTTAGCACAACTTTTTTCTTTTTGTAGGTTCGGTGTATTCCCCAAACAAGTCCGCCAATTAGTAATATTGCAAATATTGCCATACCTGTTCCATAGGGCATTCCTAAGCCGTTGATAAAGCCGAGTTCAAACCACGACGCTATTTTTACAGTATATGGGATGATACCGTACATTATTGCTCCAAGAATAACAACAGAAACTAATAATGCGCCAATAACTCCTTTGACACTTGGTTCGTATTTTTTGAAATAATATACCATAACAATTGCAGGGATTGCCAATAGGTTCAACAGGTGAACACCTATTGAAAGCCCCATAAGGTATGCTATCAGTAGAAGCCACTTGTTTGCTGATGGTTCATTAGCGACATTCTCCCATTTTAGAATTGCCCAAAATACTACTGCTGTAAATAGTGACGACAGGGCGTAAACCTCTCCTTCAACAGCCGAAAACCAGAATGTATCAGAAAAAGTGTAAGCAAGAGCTCCTGTTAAACCGGCTCCCATGATAGCCAATGTTTTACCAAGTTTTTCGCTGTTATCGGGGTCTATCAATTTTTTGGCTAAGTGTGTGATTGTCCAGAACAGGAACATGATTGTAAAAGCGCTTGCCAGTCCGCTCATTATGTTAACCATTGTGGCAACGTCTGAGGGAGTGGGGGCGAACATCGAAAATAGTCGTCCCATCATTAGAAACAGGGGGCTTCCTGGTGGGTGACATACTTCCATTCGATATGCCGAGCCAATAAATTCGCCACAATCCCAAAAGCTTGTTGTGTAAGGTATTGTGCTTAGATACACAAAGGCAGAGATGGCAAATGTAAGCCAGCCGCCTATTAAATTCATTTTTCTGTAGTTCATTGTAATTAAGTGTTTTTGCATTTCGCTACTAAACGGCAAAGTTACAAACTTTTATAAAATAACAATTGGTTTTATTTGAACCTTTGAGGAAAAAGGTACAAGGCAGTGCACTGAACGGAGCCGAAGTGTGCAAGGGACAAGGTAAAAGTTGAAAGTAAAAACGGTCACTGATGTTATATTTCGGCGAGCTTAACCGTAGAAATGACCGTTTTTACTTTATCAACTTTCAACTCAATTGTTCATTGCACATTGTTCATTGCTAATTGTTACAGTGCTCAATAAACGTAAATACCAATTATTTTAGACTCGTATTCGTTTAAATATAAGTATTTCTCTATGACGCTTCTTTGTTCTGATGTCAGAGATTGTAACCAAGTATCCGTGTATTTTGGATCTATAGAAAAGAGCATTCGTATAAGCTCTTTATGCTCATCTGGTGCGCTGGCTATTTCGGGGATTAGTTTTGATTTGTTCTCTAATTTTTCAGCTAAATAGCCGCTTAGCTCGTTTCTTAAATCGGGGCGGTTGTAGCGTTTCAATGACTCAATAATCTCTTGCATCGCGAGGTATATAAGTTGTTCTTCTCGTGTATAGCCATTCTCAAATTTAGGATCGGGCTGTAAAATAAAGTTGATTTCCTGAATAGCATTTTTGGCTGCTAAACGTGTTATACTGTCGGCTGCCAAAGTATCGCCTGTTTGGTAATATGTTCTGATAGCATTGCATGAGAAATAATCAACTTGCAATCTTTCTAATGGAAGAACTTCGAATGAACGTTTCATAACTTCAGCAGCTTTCTCTTTTTTACTCTCTTTAATGAGTTGCTCGGCAAGAATAGTAAACATCTCTCGAACTATACGTATTGTTCTCATTTCAGTCCAATCGTAAGAAACGTCCATGTTATTTAAGTTCCTGTACATGTATTTGTTCATTAGGTTGTCGTACAAGATATCGGTATTGATACTTCCTTCTCCGCCAGTCTCGTTTTTGACCGGGACAAATCTGTATGCAAATCCCTCATTTTGAGAATATTGTCTTAACAGTTCAGAGTACGTTTCCATTCCGTTGATCGATGTGGTATAGATAGGACGTTCCCAGTCGTTGTTCGCAAAAAGATCTAGTATAGCTAAATCTGACCTAAATAACATATTCTGTTTTATTTCAAATACGATGTTGTCAACGATTTTAGCGGTATCTTTTGGCTGTACCGTTCCAGAGGTTATAACTTTCTGTTTATCAACGGGAATAATAAGTCGTTTTGCCGGCAGATAGCTGTCCCCACTTTGAAGTTTAGTATTCATATTGTCATCTAAGACAAATTTCATTGCAAGTTTTGCGGGTAGTGGCGCTGAACCAATTAGGTCTTGAACGCGACTTGTTTCGGATTCTAATTGTCTGGCTTGCTGTTCATTAATCCTGTATTTAGCAATAGCGTCTTTTTGTGTCAGCATACGCGAAAGTCCAATAAGTTGAGCAGGATAAATTTGCTCTCTCTCTTCTTTAAGTTGATTCCATGTTGTGGCTTCGCTTTTGGGAAATTCGCTTTTGCTTAGTGTGGAGACTAACATATCGTACAGATTGTTATACGGTACTTCCAATGATTTTTTTGAAGCCTCATATTTCTCGTTAATAAACAACTCTTTACGGTCGAAGACATAAACAGCGTCTCTTGTTCCCATTACATATTTTTCGGGTTCCATCGTAAATTTTATGGGTGTGCTTTCCCAAACTTGTCGTCTCAGTTGATTTATATACCAATCGGTGCTTAGATAGGGAAGACAGAGTACTCTTACGTCTGTTCTAACGCCCTCAACCTCTTGTATATACCATATTGGGAAAGTGTCGTTATCGCCCATAGTAAAGATAATGGCGTTTTTATCACAGGAACTCAGGTAGTTGTAGGCAAAATCGCGTGCCATATAACGTCCTGATCTGTCGTGGTCGTCCCAGTTTTCTGCGCCCATAATTATCGGAGCGCCCAACATACAAACTGTTGTCGCAGTAACTGCTGATACTTTGCTGTTTATAGCCTTTTGTAGTAGCTCGTATAGAGCCAAAACAGCCAAGCCAACCCAGATTGTAAAGGCATAGAATGAGCCTGCATAGGCGTAGTCTCGCTCACGTGGTTGTATAGGTGTTTGATTTAGGTATATAACAATTGCAATGCCTGTTAAAACAAACAGTAGCATTACAACCCAAAAATCTTTTTTGTCTCTAAAGTATTGATATAGTAGCCCAACTATTCCAAGAATCAGTGGTAAGAAATAATATTTATTGTTGGCATTGTTTTTCCACGAATCGGGTAGGAGAGACTGGTCTCCAAGTCGAGCGTTGTCAATAAATGGTATTCCGCTTATCCAGTTTCCATTTGCCAACTCTCCATGTCCTTGAATATCGTTTTGACGACCAGCAAAGTTCCACATAAAGTAGCGGAAATACATAAAACCAAGCTGATAGTTTATTAAAAATTTAACGTTTTCGCCAAAAGTTGGTCTTATTCTTGTCTCAGGTTCTTGCCCGTAGTTTATTGTGATAGGAGTACCTTTTATATTTGCCCAACGTTTATACTGTTCAATGTGCGCTTCGTTATCCGAGAACATACGTGGGAAAAGCATATAAAATCTATCATCATATTGGAAATTTATACCATTGTTAAACGGAACATATTTACCGTCTTTTGGACGATACGATACTTTTGGAGTAGCGCTCAGCTTAGGCGCAGAATAGACTTGCCCGTGAAACAAAGGTCTGTCGCCGTACTGTTCGCGGTTTAGGTACGATAGTAAGCTGAACATCTGTTCTGGATTGTTCTGGTCTATTGGTGGATTTGCATTTGAACGTATAACGGTCATTGCATAAGAGCCGTATCCTAAGATTATAAGCGAAACGCCGAGTAGTACGGTGTTTAGTACAACTTTTTTCTTTTTATAGGTTCGATGTATTCCCCAAACAAGTCCGCCAATCAGCAATATTGCAAATACCGCCATACCTGTTCCATAAGGCATTCCCAAGCCATTGATAAAGCCAAGTTCAAACCATGACGCTATTTTTACGGTATATGGAATTATGCCGTACATTATAGCTCCAAGAATAACAACAGATATCAGTAGTGCGCTAATAACTCCTTTGGCGCTTGGTTCGTATTTTTTGAAATAATAAACCATAACGATTGCTGGAATTGCCAACAGGTTTAGAAGGTGAACACCTATTGAAAGCCCCATGAGATATGCTATCAGGAGAAGCCACCTGTTTGATGATGGTTCATTAGCAACGTTCTCCCATTTTAGAATTGCCCAAAAGACTACTGCTGTAAAGAGTGACGACAGAGCATAAACCTCTCCTTCGACAGCCGAGAACCAGAATGTATCGGAGAAAGTATATGCAAGAGCTCCCGTTAAACCTGCCCCCATGATAGCCAATGTTTTACCAACTGTTTCGCTGTTATCGGGGTCTATCAGTTTTTTTGCTAAGTGTGTGATTGTCCAGAAGAGGAACATGATTGTAAAGGCGCTTGCCAGTCCGCTCATTATGTTAACCATTGTAGCAACGTCGGCGGGAGTGGGAGCGAACATCGAAAATAGTCGCCCAAGCATAAGAAAGAGAGGGCTTCCCGGTGGGTGACAAATTTCCATTCGATAAGCCGAGGCAATAAATTCGCCACAATCCCAAAAGCTTGTTGTGTAAGGTATTGTGCTTAGATACACAAAGGCAGAGATGGCAAACGAGAACCAGCCACCTATCAAATTTATTTTCCTGTAGTTCATTGTAATCAAATTTGCTGTTTGAACGGTAAAGCTACAAACTTTTTTAAAGTTTTCGTGGGCAATTTGATGAGTTGGGAAATTAGCGGAATTGTAATATCTCTAAAAAAACAGTTGGTTAGGGAGAAAATATTGTGTATTTTCTTAATGTAATTCTTTGAAAATAAATATATTATAAAAAGGAAGAATTGAAGAGGTATAAAGTTTGACAAAAGTTTCTGTTGAATTTATTTAACTAAACTTTAACATAGGCGGTTGTACTTACGAATAAAAATCTATACTTTTATTCATTTATTATCGGGCAAAATGGAGAACGGTTTGTACAATAAAACATGACCAAAAAACGATTCAGGAAAATATACGTCGAGATAACCAACGAGTGTAATCTAAGTTGTAGTTTCTGTTCGGTATCCGAGCGGGAAACGCGGTATATATCGGTTACCAATTTTGAGCTGATATTGCAAAAGACGCATCAGTTTACCGACTATCTTTATCTGCACGTTAAAGGCGAACCTCTGTTACACCCGAACCTGAGCGATATACTCGATCTGTGTGCACAATACAGACTTAAAATAGTTTTGGTAACAAACGGAACTCTACTAAACCGCGCAAGCGATATTTTGATTTCAAAAACGGCTATTAAGCAGATTAACATATCGTTACACTGCTATAGCGAGTTGCCAAAAAACTTGTCAAAAGAGCTTTATTTGCAAACGGTGTTCAGTTTTATAAGCTTAGCGCACAGAGAGACAGATATTGTAATATCGCTACGATTTTGGAATCAGGCTAATGGCAGCAAAGAGATGCATCTGTTTAATACAGAACTATTTAAAGCCATTGAAACAGAGTTTAATTTAGATTTTAGCATTGCCGAAACACTTAAACCCGCCGTAGGGTTGAAAATAAACGACAAGCTGTGGTTAAATTCCGACTTCGAGTTTCAGTGGGTAAATCTCTCTCTGCCTCCTTTGGGAACCAAAGGAACTTGCTTGGGGCTACGCGACCAAATAGCAATATTAAGTGATGGTACGGTTGTGCCATGTTGTATTGATAGTGAGGGAGTTATTAATTTGCAGAATATTTTTGAGCGCGACTTGCAGGAGATTATTAATTCCCCAAAGGCAACTGCTATTATTAACGGGTTTAGAAATTTCCAAAAAGTTGAGCCTCTTTGCCAAAGATGCAGGTTTTTTGATTAATAATTACGAGTTACGAGTTACGAATTACGAGTTATGAGTTATGAGTTACAAGTTACGAATGAAGAATTATTAATTAGTGAGCTGATTATCATATTAATAGCCACGACTTTTAAGTCGTGGAATGTGATTATGTGTATGTTTAGTGGGCTTTAGCCCAAACATGAAATAGAAATTAAATTATTCAAACAAATGGAAATACTTGTAATACAGAAGCAATCGCATAAAACAACAAACTGGTCGGGCGGGACCACGACAGAACTTTTTATTTATCCAAGGGATAGTGACTACCAAAAGCGAAATTTTCTGTTTCGGGTAAGCACGGCAACTATTGAGATTGAGGAGTCACAGTTTACAAAACTTGCCGATGTAAATCGCGAGATAATGATTTTAGACGGAGAAATTGAGTTAATACACGAGGGTAGATATTCCAAAAAGTTAGGCAAGTTCGATACCGACGCATTTTCCGGAGAGTGGGATACCCGAAGCATTGGCAAGGCAACGGATTTTAATCTGATGACAAAAGGCAACGTAAGTGGTCATATTCGACACTTGGGGTTAAGCGCAGAAAGTGCTCAAACAGTGAACTTTAGCACAAAAACACAGAAAGCTCTTTTTTACATCTATTCTGGCAAGTTACAAATATGTGACAAAATAGTAGATAGTGGCGATGTTCTATTTTTTGACACTCCGTCTAATCATGAAAACGTTGATATTAAGGCTGTCACGAAAGCGGATGTTATTGTTGTTGAACTCACCTTAATCAATTAGCAATTAGCAATGTGCAATGAACAATTGAGTTAAAACTTTAAAGATTTACCCCTTTTCTACTATTTCTATCTCCTCATCGGTTAAATCATATAGTTTATACACCATTTGGTCTATTTCGCGGTCGGTTGCAGAAATTTGTTCTGCGATAGTGGTAGCTTTCTCTTTTTCGGCGTGAAAGTAATCTTCCCACTCTGTCTCTTGTGCCAACGATAATTTAACTTTTCTTTTACGTAGTTCATTAAGGAACTCGTTGAACGAAAGTGTATGCCACTCTTGCAGCCGATTAGGTATTTTGTCAATCTCAAAACGGCGTTCAAGCATACGTGTAAATTTTTGCAATATTTCTTGCAGAGACTTGTTTAACGAAAGCATTTGGTCGGCTTTGTCGATAAAGGGTTGTTGGTCAATGTCTTTATATTTAAAAGGTGTTTTTTCACTTATAGGATTATAGAAGTGCATTGTTCTTATTGCCATTGCGAAGACAAAATGGAAAACATACCAGTTTATTAATTTAGAATTAATTATGCACCATGTGAATTTATTAGAAATCTCTAACTCTGTGCTTAGCTGATTTACAGTATTAGCTATAGTAGTAACATTAATATGCTCCTTTGAGGGAATGCAAGCAGTTATTTTGATATGCTCAACAGGATACAATATGTGTGCAATAATATTTTGTACAATTAAAGTATTCTCCTTTATAAAAGCATTATCTGTTTGTACCCATTTTTTATCAATCTTGCCTTTGAATTTGTAAATTTCAAACCTATTAAATTCAGCACCTCCGATCATATTATAATCTCCGTAGCTTGTTATGTGTTTTTGGTTAGGTACTCCTGCGATATTTTTGTAAGCTGAATTCAAAGAAGTACTTGAATTTAACATTTTTTTAGCAATACTTAATGTCTTAGATGTTTCTCTTGCTGGTAAAAAATTGAAAATTTCTACATACTTGTTATCAACAAAATCTAACTCTTGTATTGTATTTTCAAATCTAAAGCCAGTTTTGTATTCCTTAGAATAACAATGAGATAAAGCAAAAATAACCTGTTCTAATAATACTTCATTCCATACTTTACCACAATCAATAACCATATACAAGTGTTTGTATATTTCATATCTGATTACATCCCAATTTGAAGCATACAATAAAGATTTAGGGACAATGTACGACAGAACCCCTTTCGTGTTAATTAAAGATTTCCCTATTTTAATAAATAAAATTGCTGTATCGTTTGATGCTATACCATATTTGTCCAAGTATCTTCTTTCCTTTTCTTCTAATTCTCTCCCTCTTACATACGGCGGATTTCCAATCACCACATCAAACCCTCCTTCAGCAAATACTTGTGGAAATTCGGCTTCCCAATTAAACGCTTTATCTCCTGCTACTTCGGGGTCGTCAATCAGTGAATTTCCACATTTAATATTGTCGTTAAGGTCGTTTAATTTTCTTTGCGGGCGTGCAGTGCGTAACCATAGAGAAAGTTTGGCAATTTCAACACTCTCTTCGTTTAAGTCAACGCCAAAAAGGTTGTTTTCTAAAATACTAATTTCAATATCTCCAAACACAATAGAAGCGCCGGTAACTTTGGCAATAAGTTCATCTATATAGCGGTGTTCTTTGATAAGAAAGTCGAGCGCTTGATTCAGAAACGCTCCCGAACCACATGCGGGATCGCAGATTGTAAGTTTCAATAACCAAGCGCGATACAACTCTAACTTATTGAGTAGAGTTTTTTTAGTTGAAGTGTTTCTTTTTCTGTCTGTGATGTAATCTTCTTCTACAATGCCCAACTCCTGTTTTTTCTCGTCACACAATTTGCCAACTGTGTTTTCTACAATGTACTTGGTAATATATTTAGGAGTATAATATATTCCGTCTTTTTTGCGCTTTGTTTTGTTTTTATCAACCTCTTTTCCTTCGAGATTAGCTTTTATCTCCTCTATTTCGTTGAGTGAATGCTCAAAGATATGCCCCAAGATATTTACATCTACTTCGCTTGCATAGTCATAGTTGGATAGTTTTAACGTGTGTTCGTGTAACACAGCATCATCAATTATAATGGAATCGAGTATGGTGTCGGGTTTAAATAGTCCGCCGTTGTATGCATAAACATCGTCATTTTTGCCTTTATGTCCAGTGTTCATATATTTGAAGTACAACTTAAATCGGTCGTATAGAGGTATATATGCATCTAACTCTTGCAACTGTTTCCATTGGTGCAAAATTTTTCGCATAGAATTGGGAGGTAGCAGGTTTCTGTCTTCGGCAAAGAAAATAAATAGAAAGCGGTCTAACAGTTTTTGAGACTTCTTGAAAAGCTCTAACTCGTCATGTTCGGGATTTAGTTTTACAATATTGCGAAATAGCTCTTGTTTAAATTGTGAATAATCTTCGTACAACTTTTTAGTTATCTCATCTTCCTGACTGATAGAGGCTGTTTTTATTTTTTTTGGTAAATCGTCGGCGATATTTTCATAAGCCAAGCATAACCATAATATTTTGAATTGTTCTTCAGTAAGCGCGAAAAGATTAAACTCTATGTGCTCAATGGCATTATCGATATAGAAACGAAGTTTCTCGAAATTAGAGATGATAACATATGTACAATCGGGTTGATTGTTTTTATATCCGAATGCTTGGTCTTCAACTTTATCGAGGTCGATGGTGTTTGTTCCTTTCAACTCTATTACAGCCTTTACTTTGTTGTTTATGAGGATTGCCCCATCGGCTTTTTTTGAATCTTTTACGTTTTTGAATTCAGTAGTTAAGTTAAAGTTCTCTTGTGGATTGAGTTTATAACCAAGAACGTTTACAAAAAGATCGTTTAAAAACCCTCCTTGATATTGCTCCTCATTGCTTTGTCGAATATTCTCCTGTATTTCAGGGTTATGAAATGTTTTTTTGAATACCTCATAATTTGTTAATATATTTTCACTATTAAGATTGCGGAGATATTTGTTTAATACAGTTTGTTGAAAAAAAGCCATTGGTTCGAATTATAATTGTTTATGCAAACCTACGAAAACATTTGCTAATATAGAGAGTTAAAGGTTATTTTTCATGCGCGTTTGTCCGATTATGATCTTCATTTATAGGGCATGACAATCAAAAAAAGTGTTTGCTTTATGTTAACTTTCATTGTTCGTTCGTTTTAGCGAATATACCGTTTTCGTGTCAACATTCTCATAATCAATCAGGTCAATGGTTAACAAATCGACAATAATATCTTCAGCATGTTTTAGGTTAATCGAGGCTTTTCGACAAAATTTAGATATAGTTATATGCTCGTGCTCTTTTAGATAGTCAATTAAAATATTGTGCTCCCTTTCTAACTCTATAAACATGCCGAGAGGCGATTTTTTCTTTCTCCACGATTTAACTAACAATTTATTTGCCAATATATTATTATCATTTTGTCGAATATAAACCGTCCACTTTCCGTTTTCGTTTGGAGCAGAATAGGGTTTGTTGTTTCCCTTTTCAACAATCACTTCAACTACGGTCTTTCCCTCAACTATCCATGTTTTTGCCTTACATCTGATTTTTGGACGTGTGTACATTTGCATAGCGGCATCTATCATATGTAGCTCCTCTTCGCTTCGCACGCCGGCAATAACGCCGTTGTCTTTTACGCCTATTAGGAGACGTCCGCCATCTGTGTTAGCAAATGCAGTTAGCGAGCGAGCAATCTTTTTCGCATCTGTAATAGCAAACTTAAAATCTTGCTGCTGGTGCTCTCCCTCTTCTATTAGCTTATGTATGTAGTGTTTTTTCACGTGTTTTTTAATTGTTGATAGCCACGTCTGCTCATTCGTTTAATAAGAGACAGGGCATGCCCTGTCTCTACTTGCAACTTTTACCTTTTACCTTTTAACTCTATTGATATTCATCTGACACTTATTGCAATCAAATTCCAATTTGTATTTTCGCTCTTTGTGCGTTAAAAATAGTGGAAATTTTGGTAAATCCTGTTTGTTAGTTTTTTTTAGGCACATTCCAAGTTCAAACATAATGCAATATTTAGTTGTCATAACCGTATATTCGTCACTTTTGGGTTTCTCTACCTCAAAAGCATTTTCAACTACAGAAACGCCCCGTTTTTTATAAAATTGTTGCGCAAGACTGTTTGAGACGTTTTCTTGATAATCGACAGCTGATTTATAGAAATTAGATACTTTAATTTGTGTTACATCTCGATTTTCGAGATGCAACGAGCGAATTTTATTCTCCAAATCAGTTGTTATTTCGCGCCTAATGCTGTTTATTGCCGATATGGGCACATGCGGAACCGTATCGCCCTCTATTTCAATAGACTGCAAAACAAAACATGTGTCGCCAAGTTTAGAGAGCTGAGTTTGCCACGCCTCTCGCGCTTTGGCTTGATTTTGAGCAACTTCGGTAAATGCAATCTCCTTTTCTACTTCAACATCGCCCGATTTTGCTATGACCGTAATTTTTTGCGCTGTGAAATTAACCTTTATATCACAGGGAATTTTTCTGCCATTGTTCGACTTCTCAACCTGTTTAATAAATTCGTGGTCACGGTTTCTGTATATTTCGGTGCCTGTTTTTATTCCCTCGATATTTTGGGGCAGATAACCTTTCTCCGATTTTCCTACTATTTGCGTTCCCAACAGTTCACCTTGATATTGGAAGCATATTCCATCGCCATTTACAAGTACGATGTTGGAATTAATTGAGAACCAGTTGTTTCCGTATTTAGTAACCTTGCCAATATATTTCCCCATCGATTTTGGGGAGATTTCATTTATCAACCCCTCGGTTCTGCCTTTGTAGAAGTAGGTTGAACTTCCGCGGTTAAAACTCTTTTCAGGGTCGGGGCTAAAACCTATTGTGCAGATACCTTTTGAAGCTCTTTGATAATCAGGGTTTTTGCTGATAAAACTGTTCAGCAAATTGCTGTAATGCGCTGTTATGTTTTTTACGTATGTTGAGTCTTTAAGTCTCCCTTCGATTTTAAATGAAGTAATTCCTGCTTTTATTAAATCGCTCAGAATAAGGTTTGTATCTAAGTCGCTTAATGAAAGTAGGTGGCTATTTTTCTTGATTATTTTTCCCTCCGAGTCGATTAAATTGTACGCTAAACGACATGGTTGTGCACAATTACCCCTGTTGGCGCTACGATTATTTATATCGTAACTCATATAGCAATTACCACTATATGAGACACATAGCGCCCCGTGAATAAAGGCTTCCAACTCTAAGGAGGTGTTTTTTCTAATTTCGGCTATTTCGGTTAGAGTAAGCTCGCGTGCTAAAATCACCCTTGAAATTCCTGTATTTTCCCAAAATTTGATACGTTCAAGAGTTGAGTTATTCGCTTGCGTACTTATATGAAAGCAGATTGGTGGCAAATCCATTTCTAAGATACCTGTATCTTGGATAATTATGGCATCGACACCCAACCTCCATAAATTTATCAGTATCTCTTTTATTTGCGAATGTTCATTGTCAAAAAAAATTGTATTAACGGTTACATATACCTTAACGTCAAATAGATGTGCATATTCAATCACCTGTTCAATATCGGGAAAACTGTTTGTTGCCTGTTCGCGAGCGCCAAATTTAGTAGCGCCCATATAGATAGCGTCAGCCCCATGATTTATGGCATCAATGGCAGTTGAGGCATTTCGTGCGGGCGCCAATAGCTCGAGTTTTTTCATCTGCTCGTTGTTTTGAAAATATATGATTTAAAAATTTTCCCCTACTCCTCTTCTTCATCAATAAAAAGAATCATTGGTTTGATATTGTAGCCGTTTTTGTTGTTAATATATTTACCAGTATAGCTTTTAGGTTGTTTTGCTGATATTTGATCTAATAGTTTAATGAAATCAATTTTTTGAACGCCTGTAGTAAGAGAGTCTAAAATTAGTATTGAATTTGCAGTGACATTGTTAGAATATTGGATAAATGTGTATATCTCATGTCCTCTGTTTTCACTAAAATTATGTTCAGGAATTTCAATATCATTGGTTATTATGACAACAGTTCCTTCGATATTAAGATTATTATTGACAGACGATAAAAATGACAAATTAAACCATGTCGATTTATTCGATTTATCGGAATTTGTTGGTAGCCAATAGTTCCCATCTTTCCAAGTCATGCCCTTTCCGTTAAAACATAGAACAACGTTTTTGTAATTTTTTTCTTCTATAAGTTCGTTTAAATCAAATAACAGCAGACGTTCTAATGATTTTTTTGTTGTGTTTTTAAACGTACTTATATCAACGTTTGAACAATTTTCTAAAAATTCAACAAGGTTAATACACAGGCTGTCAAAACTATACACTCCTTCAAACGAGAGTACAAGTATATCTTTTGTTGGCGAAGTCGTTTTTTCGGAGCCTTTGGCATAGACTATATTAAATGTTTTAACCGACTGATTATCAAACATATCAGTTGTCTTAATGATAATCTTGTTATCGGCAGGTATTGTAATAAGTGTATCTATAAAAACGGTTCTTTTATCAACACCTTTGTAAAACTGTATATCGTTGATTAAAACAGAGTTAATATAACTATTATCGGCAACAAGTAACTTAATATTAATATCATTTTTTTCGGTTTCAAACCACGATGTTTCTAGTGAATCAATTTTGGGTTTAAGTATTAGAATTTCAGGTGCAATAGAATCGTATTGCGTTAATGTATAGTATGATACACTGTTGTTCTCATATATATCTATGGTTGAAATGTAAACGGTATCGTTATCTGGATATGGTATTGTGGCATCAAAAGTTCTTGTGTCACTATTACCATTTAAAGCATTGATATTGTTTACTGTTAGTTCGATAATTGAGGATTTTTCATCGTAACTTCCTGTTACTCTGATAGAATCCTCTTTTTGTTTTATTCCCAAATAGGTGTTCAGGTAAATGTTTGGATTTGTGATAGTTAAAACAGGAGGTTCTATCTCTTTACTTAGCTGTGAAACTATCTCTTTGGCTCTGTTTAATTGCCAAGTTGGTGTTTCTGCTGTTTTTAGATTTAAGAAATTGTGTAAATCTGCAAACACCTTATCTTCATTGCTTAAACGTAGATTAACGATTGCTCTGCTAAATAGTGCGTTTGTGTTGTTACTGTCAATTTTTAGAATATAGTCGTAATCATTGCTTGCGTTGTTGAGTAATCCTATAAAACGATAAAATCGTGCTCGACGTTCGATGAATTTTATGTCGTGTGTTAAATTGTACAGCGTGGTAGCTTCTGATACTGCATCGTGCCACAGATACCGAGAGGCGAAGATTGACATTCTGATTTTCATCAACTCAGGATTGTTGAACAGCTCGATTCCTTCTGTGGCAACATCCATGGCAGCTTGTTCATTGCCGGTTCGCAGTAACAGATTAGCATAACTTATATAGGCATCGGGATTTTTTTTATCTTTTTCGATAGAGTTTCGGTAGAAAATCCCTGCATAGTCAGTCATTCCAAGAGAATCGGATGCTACGGCTTTGGCATAAATTAGCTTTGGGTTTTTACTATGGTTTTGGTGATTTTCAGAAAGTAGTAGTGCATTTTCAGCCTGTCCGACTGATGAGTACGCAAGCATTAGAAAATATATAGTTTCTTGGTTTGTTGTGTCGCTTTCGTAAGATTTCAATAAATATGGCAAGCTCTCTTTATATCTGTGCAGTTTGTACAATAATCTTCCTGCTGCCAATCCCTCTTTTGATTTGTCGTTGGAGTATTTGTAAGCATTTATGTAATCTTCAATGGCTTCGTCGTATTTTTTTTGCTTTTCAAATATCTCTCCTCTTATAAAATAGGCTTCATCTAACTCCTTATTTGCTTTTAAAGCTTTGCTTATTTGCACAGTAGCGTTTTTATAATCGTTTACGGCAATGGCTTCCTTGCCTTTGTCGAGAAGTTTATGTGAATAAAAACGGCTTACGCAGGAGGTTAGAGCCAATAAAGCTAAAAGTTGTATTGAAAAACGCCTATTCATTTTATTTACTTGTCATGCTATTGTGCAAAATTGCATAAAAAAACGATACAAAGTTTCAATCAGATAACAAATAAGGACACCCTTTTGCAAGTGATGTCCTTATTGTCTAACCAAAACCAAAATTGCTATGAAAAAGCTTCTTTAATCCTTCTTTTAATTCAACGCTCCTATTGTTATTATTTTTTAAGAAGTGCATCTTTGTTGACCGCAATGGATATTGTTTTAAACTTTACAAAAGCTTCTGAGGCGTATAAGTAACCGTTGTACTTATGATCTTTTGGGTCCCAGCTATTTTTTACTTTGTAATATTTTGTCCCATTTTGGTCTCTATATATACCTACAATATGCATGCCATGATCGTCGGTTGTCTTAAAATTGTCGAAATCAATTTGTCTAATCTCTTGTGTAATATTTTTTTCAGGCACCGGGCTGTCGAAGCTAAACATCTGTTTTTGACGCTCCTCCTCGGTCATTGCTTCCCAGCGAAGTTTTTCACTTCCTGATAATTCTTCTATTTCAGTTTCTGGAACAATGGCAAGACCGTTTTTCCAAGAGAACCCTTTTTCGCTAACGTCAGCTGCCCAGCTAATTCCGTAGCCTTGTTCTATTGCATTATCAATAACTTTCATCATCTCGTCGAGAGGTAAGTTTTGAAAACGTTTCCATGACCAATTGTCAGGAATTTCTAAAACAAACTCTTCATAAAATGGGTGATGTGTAAAAGATGTAATATAGGCATAGTCATCTGGATTAATGCCAATATATTGGTCTGCGTACTCTCTTGGTGTTATTTTTTTACCGTCGTATTCGAAAGTTTCGGGAACAGCGCCTAAGTATGCGTCGAGGATTGCGTTAAATCCTGCTTTCCATGCAGTTGATAATCCTCTGTTTGGGTTTGAAACGATAGCGTCAACGTATGCTTTTAAAACTTTGTCAAGCTCGCCATGTACGTGTTTGTCTGTTCCATAATTTAGTCCTGGATATGCCTCTTCTGGCATTGCTCCATACTTTTTAATTATATCGAGCACGTCATTTAAAGCTCCTCCACCAGCGAAGTTGTTGCAACCGTGCATACGAACATAAAGGTCAGCTTTCTCTTCGTAAACTTTTCGTACAACATACATTTCACTAATATCAATCAAACCTTTACCTGCCTTTAGAACTTCACTTTCAACAAAAGAAGCAGTAGCAAAGCTCCAGCATGTACCACTACGGTATTGATCTTTTACGGGCGATACTTCAATCTCTTTAACTAAAGTAAACTCATACCCCTTCTCTTTTTCTTTAGGTTTTTCTTTTTTTGCGACTGTCATTAAAGGCGCTGTCAGCAATAAGAGAATTATTAGTCTTTTCATGATTGTCGTTTTATCTTAATCAAATGCAAAATTAACAATTTTTTAACAAAAATGAAAAAAAAATAATCCTTAGCAAAATAAGTTTCAATAAATGTGCAAATACTACTGATATTCAGTCATTTGTAAAAACATCACGATCTAAATATATATGAAATGGACACTTGTCGTTAAATCATGGCATAAATTATGAGCGTTGAGTTTACTTTTTATTCAATATATTTGTAGTGTATAAATTCATAGTTTAATGTTATTTTCAAAATATTATAAAATTGTTATTTTCAAAATTTTTTTGCTTGGCTACTTGCTTCTGCTCCCCTCCGTTGGGTATAGCCAATATGAAAAAGAGGGATACACATTTATACAAAAGATTAAGACGCCCAGATCTCGAAAACCAGAGATAAATGAAATGATGCTTGATCCGCATGGGCGATTTTTAATTCTTACGATTAGTTCAAATCCAACGCACGTTCTTTTCTATCGCCTGTCTGATTGGGAGTTATATAAGGAGTATATGATTCCTGAATGGTTCGACTTGGGAAACTCGTTTGCAGATACCGAGGGAAGATATTTTTTTGTTGAATTTGGGCGATATTCTTCAAAGTACAGACGGATAGATTTAACCACAGATAAAATTGATACTGTTGAATGTAACGTAACTCCTCGTGGGTGTTTGCCTAAAGAACCTGCTCTACCTAAAAAGGAGTTATATACGATTGATAAAAAACACTATATAGCAATAAATAAAAAAAATAGTCGCGATGTTTTGATTTTTAAAAGGAATGAAGATTAAACCGATCTAAATAGAATGCGTGAAACTAACACGCTATTACAAATATAATTATACAAGTTAAAGCTTATGATAAGAAATAGTTTTATTTGTTTGTTGTTGTGTGTAATATCACTATCACAAACGTATGCAAAGGATAATAACTTTAAAAAGTTTATCGATGAACAAAATCTTATAGAGAAATACAAAGACTACAATCAGGTTATTGCTTTTGACTCAGCAATTGCCAATGTTCAGGAGACAGGCTTAAGTTATGTGACCCGAAAAACACTTTATTTGTTGATAAAGTCGGAGGCAGCATCAGAACTTTCTCCTATTGTATTGGATTATGATCCGCTATCGGCTGATATTTCAATAAAAGAGTCATACATTATACGTAAGGATGGCAGTCGAGAGGAGCTTTTTAGTGGAGAAAGAGTTTACGACTATCCTGCACCCGCCAGAATGATTTATTGGGGAGCGCGGCAAAAAATGGTTGAGCCGGGCTTGTTAGAGAGTGGCGATGCTGTCTATATTGAATATGTGCGGAAAGGTTTTACCTATGCGTTATTGCAAGCTGATGATGACGAAAGATATATCCCTCCAATGCGTGGTCACTATTATGATATAGTTGAATTTTTTGACACAAAGCCAATTCACCAAAAGTATTTCAGAGTTAACTTACCGTCATCAAAAGACCTTATTTATAAAACCTATAACGCTGATTTTAAAGTAAATATAAATGAAACTGATGGACAAAAAATAGGGGAGTTCGAGCTTGCAGAGATATTACCACCTAAAAGAGAATTTAGAAGTGTTAGCAATGTTGAAATTGCGCCAAAGGTAATTGTTACAACAACCAAACTTTGGGAAGATAAGTCGAAATGGTTTTATGGAGTTAATGAAGATTACGG
The DNA here is from genome assembly GCA_035407925.1 of Salinivirgaceae bacterium. Taxonomy (GTDB): domain Bacteria; phylum Bacteroidota; class Bacteroidia; order Bacteroidales; family Salinivirgaceae; genus JAAYQU01. Next base: position 22,671 of record DAOOBP010000010.1, on the reverse strand, counting down.
CAGTTTTGAATCCACTCCAGAAATTGATCTCAAAGTAAAAGAGATACTCGAGGGCGCAAAAGATGAGCTTGATTCTATAGGTCGTTTAAATCGCTGGGCTGCTGATGAAATAAGATATAGTGGTATCTCAATGGGAGAAGGCGAGGGCTACACCCTTCATTCAGGAGACATGAACTTTACCGATCGTTGCGGTGTTTGTAAAGATAAAGCTGGTATGCTTATTACTTTGCTACGTGCAGCAGGCTTTGAGTCGTACGCAGCCATGACCATGGCAGGTTCTAAAATTGAAAATATTCCTGCCGACCAGTTTAATCATAGCGTAACAGTTGTTAAACTGCGTGATGGCTCTTTCAAACTTCTCGATCCAACCTGGGTTCCTTTTGTCAGAGAGATGTGGTCGAGTCGTGAGCAACAGCAAAACTATTTGATCGGAACGCCCGAAGGTTGTGACTTGATGATTACACCAATTTCGGCTCCCGAAAACCACTATCTTAAAATAAACAACAGAGCAACAATTGATAATAACGGCAATATAGAGGGAACAATTACCGTAACAGCTGAAGGTCAAAGCGATGCAATGGTAAGAGGAATATTTACACGAAGTCGTAAGAATCAGTGGGACAGTAACTTAAGAAATCAGGTTTTGCGACTATATCCCAATGCTGTGATAAGCGAAGCAACCTATTCAGACCCTTACAAATATTTCGAAGCGCCTGTTTTATTGACTATTAAGTACTCTATACCCGACTTTGCCAAAGTAAATGGCAAAACAATGGTATTAAAAACTATGACAAGCAACGGCTTGTTCGGTTATGCCCAATTTTACGACGGATGGAATAACAGTCAGAAAGAGCGTAAATACGAAATAGTCGGGCATTGTTCTCAACTTGTCGAAATAACCGAAAACATTTCGTTGCCAAGCAAATTTAAAATTCAAGGAATTGAAGATTTTAATGGAGCGAAACAGGGGAAATATGTTTCAATACAAACCGAAGCAAAAATTGAAAACGGAGAACTGAAAACAAAATCGACAGAACGCTACGAACAACGACTATATCCCGCGGAAGCATGGAAGGAGTTTGTCGAGCTTATTGATATTAAAAACAGATTCAGACAGGATTTTATTATTAAGCTCTAAATTATAATCAAATGAAACGAATATTCAGTAAAGGTAAAAGGCGGTGCGCTGAGCGGAGCCGAAGTGAGCAAGGTGCAAGTAATTAACAATTAACAATGTGGTGCATTGTGCGTAGCCGAAGTGTGCAATTGAAATGAGATTACTAATTTCTTTTAACTTTATGAACTTTTAACATTTAACTCAAAAAATATAAACAAATGAGAATAAGTCTTTTAATATTACTATCTGTTGTTGTGTCAAGCCTTTTTTCCAACAACTACGATGCTCGTTACAAATTGTTAAAGAAAGAGTACATATTTAACAATGAAGGAGGATATATCCTTAATTATGAACACAAGTTGCAGTTTAATACATATCACTCGTTTCATCGTCTTTATGGGGAGACCTTTATTATATATGACCCTCAATATCAAACCTTAAAGGTTACTCGCAACCAAACCACCATGGCTGATGGAAAATTGATTATTGGACCCGAAAATGCCTTGAACGAGGTTCTTCCCTCTTGGGCAGCTAATTCCGGAGAGTATAATCATATCAGAGAGATGGTTGTCACACATACAGGACTTGAAATTGGAGCCATTTCTGAATTGTCATATACAATCAACTCGGAAAAGCCTACGATTGGCAATGTTCAAATTGTTGAACCTCTGCGAATTAACGTGCCTATTGATAATTTGGAGATAGCTTTTATTGTCCCTAACGGCGTTGATTTTTCAATATCGGAAAAGACAAATTTGCCTGTTCCTGAGATTATTACAGAGACAGATAAAACAATTTACAAATATAGTCTTACCGAGGTTCCTGCAGTTGAAACACCGTCTATAACCGATAAATCGTTTATCCCACATATTATAGCACAGACAGGTACTGAATCACTCTCTGATTTATTGCAAAGAATAACACCTCCGGTAGAAGGGGAAAAATCAATAACTATTGATGACTTTGATACAGTGTTAGACGTTCAAAAAGAGATAGTTAACATTAGAACCATTAATGTTCCTGTGGAAATTCAACTCTTCCCCTTGCAAACGCCTGATATTACGACCAAACGTAATAGTGGAACACCTTTAGAAAAAGCTATTTTATTTCAAAAAAGGCTGAGTGACAGAGGAATAAACTCTACAATATTGTTTAAAGCGCCAGAAGCGCTTATTGATGATTGTGCAAATATTGGAGCCGTTACAGAAATATTTCTATTGTTTGATGTTGATAAAACTCCTTGTGCGCTATCGCCAGTCTATTTACATAAAAACAATCCCATTGATATTCAGGGATATGCTTATATTACTAAAACTTCTCAAGGTTTGCAGAGAGTGGACAGAAAGTCGATAAACAAAACTACTGTTAATGCTGACTTACAACTGAAATATGATAAAAAGCAAAAGCAGCTCTCATTTTCAGGTACGGGTGAGGTAACTATCGGAGGTGCAGGTAACAATTTTGTTGTAAGCAAGGAGTATCAACCAAAAGCGAGTGAAATTGTAAGCGCCAAAAACGCGCAAATAAAAAACACCAAGGGAAAAGATTTGCAGTCGTATAGCTATGAACTCGAATTTGTCGATAACAATCTTAAAGCTGTACACAATGTTTACAAAGTAGAGTTGCCTACTACAAAACCCGGTATAAATAGCTGGAATTTAGATTTGTTAAACAGAAATCAGGCAAATCCTTTACGTCTTCCCTACGGATTGCAGCAAGAGGAGATATATACTATAAATATTCCCAAAGGCGCCATCCCAATAACAAAAGAGATTTCAGAAAAAAGGGAGACGACTTTCGGTGAACTCGAACTATCTTTAACATACACGCAAACACAAATGGTTGTTACAAGAAAAATATCGATACGTTCAAGTTTAATATTACCGCCTGATTACGAAGCCTTTGCAGAGATGTATCAGCTTTGGAACAGCGATAAAACTAAAGAGTTTTATATTGAAGTAAAATAGTAAGATACGAGAAAAGGTACAAGGAGCAAGGTAAAAGGTACAAGGAGCAAGGTAAAAGGAACAAGGCGTTGCATTCGGTCGCTGAGCTTGTCGAAGTGAACAAGGCGTTGCACTGAGCTTGTATTTCGACAGGCTCAATAACCATCGAAGTGTCGAAGTGTACAGGGAGCAAGTGCAATAGCCAAAGGGTTGTCTTAAAACAAATATTCAATTAAAAAACAGTGTCAAATTAAATAAATTACGAAAGTCAAGTCTATAAAAATTGCAATATGATAACACCTGATCACATAAAAGAGCTTATAAAGCGCATTGAAGAGCTAAGGAGGTATCTTTGACATAGATACAAAAAAAACCAGAATCGAAGAGGAGGAGATTAAAACACAAGCTCCGGGATTTTGGAACGATACAGAAAAGGCTGAAAAGCAACTGAAACATATTAAAGAACTCAAAAAGTGGGTTGAGGGCTACGAACAGGTTTCCAAAAGTGGAGATGACTTGGTTTTGCTGTTCGATTTTTTCAAAGAGGGCGAAGCTGATGAGGCAGAAATTGCAGCTCAGTACGCCGAAACCTTGAATTTTGTTGAAGACATAGAGTTTAGAAATATGCTCCGCAACGAAGAAGACAGGCTTGGCGCTATACTTAAAATTAATGCAGGAGCAGGAGGGACAGAAAGCAACGACTGGGCAGATATGCTTATGAGAATGTATTTACGATATGCCGAACGTAATAAATTCAAAATCAGTGAAATAAACTGCACGCCCGGCGATGAAGCGGGAATAAAATCGGTAACACTCCAATTTGAGGGCGAGTATGCTTATGGATATCTAAAAGCGGAGATTGGCGTTCATCGACTTGTAAGATTATCCCCCTTTAATGCTCAAAATAAACGACAAACATCGTTTGCTTCTGTTTTTGTATCACCGCTTATTGATGAAAATATTGATATTGTGATAAATCCAGCCGATTTGGAGTGGGACACTTTCCGTTCGCCTGGCGCTGGAGGGCAAAATGTTAACAAGGTCGAGACAGGAGTGCGAGTGCGACACATCCCTTCGGGCATTGTTATTGAAAACACAGAGTCACGCTCGCAACACACAAATCGCGAAAATGCAATGCGGCTGCTGAAATCGGAACTGTACGATTTGGAGCTACAAAAGAAACGCGAAAAGCAAGCTGAAATCGAAGGTTCGAAAAAACGAATTGATTTTGGCTCGCAAATAAGAAATTACGTTCTGCATCCATATAAATTAGTTAAAGATGTTAGAACCTCTTATGAAACGTCAGACGTGCAATCAGTGCTTGACGGAGAGATAGATGATTTTATCAAATCTTATTTGATGTCTTTGGCGGAATAGGCAAAATAGATATCGTTATTTTGACAAATGACATATATTTGATAATCATACAATGAGATAGAACAAACTAAAATATTATCTTTGTCGTTATAAAATATAATCCATTGTTCACTTTTTTGCAAAAATATAGAATGCGAAAAATATTAAATATATTTAGTTCAATGCAAAATCGTAAAAACAAGGAGTTTTGCAATTCTTGTATTAACGAATATTGTGCTTTAGAAAGCCGACTAATCTATCTGATCCCTTTTGTTTTTATTTTTTTTATTTCAATATCTGTTGACGTTAAAGCACAATGTGACAATAGTTTGAAGCGTGAAGCATATAAAAGCATAGAGTCAGGGACTTATTTACGCGATTTTAGAATCTCTTTGCCGTGCGGTAAGCCAAAAAATCCTCCTACCGAGGAAAAAAACATCATACTTAATAAGGGCAGCCGATATAGATTCTCAGTAGCTTCCGATCCCATTACGGAAGCTTTGCCCGTTATCAGAATTTATGATACTTCTACCGAGTATATAACTGTTGATAATGGTACTTTGTCTGTATATTTTGACTTTGTTTGCAATAAAACACAGGTTTATTATGTCTCCGTTAGTTTTAAAAATGGGCAAGATGGTTGCTGTATTTTGATGCTCGGATTGATGGACTCGAAATGAAGCAATTAGCAATGAGCAATTAGCAATGAGCAATGAGCAATTAGCAATTAGCAATGAGTAATGAACAATGAGTAATGAACAATGTGCAATTAGTAATATGTAATTAGGGTTCACTGAAAAAGTCTATGCTGTTTTTGGGTGCGTGGTACGGGGTGCGTGGTTGGTGACTGGTGGACGTATTGAAGTTAGAAATTAGAAATCAAAAATCCGAAATCCTTAACATAGTACACCACCCCGTTCCCTACTTTTACCTTTTACCTTCTAATTTCTAATTTCTGACTTCTAATTTTGAATATCTATTACCTAAAAAATTAGGGTTTGGGATTAATTTACGCTTTATCCTTGTTTTTCTTGCTTCCTTCGTACATTTTGTAGTGCAAAAGGCGACATTCTAACTTGCCGTTAAAGAGTTTAATTTTCTTTTCGGCTTTTAAACCAAAGCGTTTTATAGCTTCGAAATTAGAGCTAATTATCCACGCTTCGTTATTTTGATAATGATGCTTAAGCTGTGAGCCAATTTCATCGTAAAACTCCTCGACTTTCTCGATTTGCAAACGTTCGTCGTAGGGAGGGTTCATAAAAATAAAAGCAGGTTTATTGTTGTTTTCGCTGTCGAAAAAATCTTTGTTTTCAAACTTTATAATATCTCGTACTCCAGCACGCCGAGCATTGTTTATAGAGATGCTTATTGCCTTTTTATTTATGTCACTACCGTAGATTTGGGCACTACTTGAAATTTGTTTTTCAACGGCTTCTTTTTTGATTTTATCGAAAAGTTGTTTGTCGAAATCTAGCCAAGTTTCAAAATTGAACTTACGATTTAACCCCGGAGCGATGTTTGCTGCAATCATGGCTGCCTCTATGGGAAAAGTTCCAGATCCACACATTGGGTCAATAACATCGGTTTTTTTATCCCAGCCTGAAAGCAAAATAATTCCGGCTGCTAATACTTCACTAATTGGAGCTTCAACCTGTTTGGTGCGGTAGCCACGTTTCCCGAGCATCTCTCCCGAGCTGTCTAAAGAGACTATTACCATTGTTCCGCTGATATGAATATTAATGCGGATATCTGGATTTTCTGTATCAACCGATGGTCGCAGTTCTGTGCTATCACGGAAACGGTCAACAATAGCGTCTTTTACTTTTAGCGCTACGTATTGCGAATGTGTAAATATGTTGCTATTTACAACCGAATCGACTGCAAATGACTTCTTTATGGACAAATAGTTCTCCCACTTAAACTGTTTGATATTTGAATATAGTTGTCTTTCGTTGTTCGAGCGGAAAGCATGTATTGGCTTCAATATTTTAATGGCGGTGCGTAGCCATAAGTTGCTTTTGTATAATAAATGGTTGTTGCCACGAAATTTTACGGCGCGGTTTAAAACAGAAATATCAGTTGCTCCTATAGCGTTCAACTCCTCAGCCAGTACGTTTTCAAGTCCGTAAAGTGTTGTTGCTATAATGTCAAATTTTTCCAATGTTAGGTTTAGTTAATGTTGTGTGTGGATTTCTATTATGTAATAAATATCGTACAAAGGTAGGTATTTATTGGCTTATCGTCAGTACGAGTGGAAATTTTAAGTTTTTTGAAGCTTACCGAAGATTCAATTTAGTGCTGACTATTGTTTAACCATTATTTTGAATACTTGCTGTTTTGAATTTATTTTAACTTTCATGTAATTTATACCAACTGCGCTTGCAGGAGTAGGGATTATTATGTTATTTACACCCGAAACGATACTGAGGGTCTCTTCCCATAACAACGTGCCACCAGAACTGATAATCGATATTTCGCAACTGTTTTCATTATCGGAGATTACAGTGAATTTAATTTCGTTTTTAACAGGATTAGGCGAAGGTGGGAATATACGAATGTTATCGTCAAAAACGAAGCATTTGTAGTTGTTATCAGGATTTTGATCGAGTTGAACTGTAACGGCATCTAAACAGACATATATGGGTGTTCCGCTTTCGGGGGCATCCATCCTTGTGCGTAAAGTGTAGCCTAATTCATTTCCTGAATAAAGTGTTGACTCAAAAGTTTCGGAGAAGGTTGTACCGTTGTCAAACCTAACATTTATCACAAATTGCGACAGAGGTGTGGTTCCGTTATTTCGGAAAACAGGACGTATCAATATTTTGCCATCTGAAATTACTGCCGATAGAGATTTTACTTCTAAATCGACACTTGGAATCAAAGCTGTTAACACCTTGTTTGTAGAGTCGTAACACCCTTTGTTTGTTTCAACTGTAAGCCCAAAATCGTATGTCCCTTCACTATTTATTTGGTATGAAATTGATGCATTGGCGCTTAAAAGTATATTGTTGATATACCAACGGTAGAAGTGAGTTATGGAGGAATCTTCAGCGAATAGCGTTGCAGTAGTTGGAATATAAACAGTATCGAGTGGTGTGCTAATTATTGCTTTGGGTGTTTCGTAAATTGTTAGCTGTGATTGTTTTATATCTATACAACCAGCGCTATTTTCGACAGTTAACATTAAACTGAAAACTCCTGATGTGTCAAAAGTATAGAGTATCGATTCTTCGATGTTTCCGACAGGTTGAGATATTTTCCACACTTTAGATATTATATTTTCTTCTTCGCCGGGTGTACTGTTGTCAGTTAATGTAACTATCTCTTTGGCGCAAACTTCAATATCGTTAGGTAATGATGTTGGTTTTTCTGAAACCGAAACAGTTTTTACAATTGTGTCTCTACAGTGATTTACTTGTTGTGTTGCAACCAATTTAACTGGGAAATTCCCAGTTCCGTTGAACAGATGTTCAGGGTTAATTTGAGTTGATTGGGTTTGTGAATCAAAATACCATATATAATTCATCGAAGTGCCTAACCAACTGGAGCTTTGGTTTAAAAAAGCTACAGGTTCGCCTTCGCAACCTTTTTCAAAAGTAAAGTCGGCAGTTGGTGAGTTTTTAACGTTGAATGTTGACGTAATAGAATCGGTACAGCCTTTATCAGATGTTGTTGTAAGGGAAATAAAAAAGTTGCCAGCATTAGCAAACGAATGTTTGAAGGCAGACGTGTAATATTTTGTTCCATTAACGTTCCAGCGCCACCCTGTTATTTCACCATCATTAACGGTTGAAGTGCTCTGGAATAAAACATCGTCTCTTTCGCATGCAGAGGTTGGAACGAAACTAACATTAGGAATGTGGTTAACTGTTGCATAAAAAGATGTGTCGTTATAACATCCTGCTGTAGTTGTAACATGCAGATATATAGGCAAATATCCTGTTTCTGGGTAGTTGTAAGTAGCTTCGTTTCCGACTATAGTGTCTGTTTGGTTAAAAATCCAATAGCATGTATCAATGTTTGAACCATCAACAGTTTGCGATAAGTTGCTAAACACAAAATTGTTACCTTTACATATTGGAGTATGGTCGAAAGCAATATTCGGAGCATCGCCCAGAATATTTATCTGTACGGTGTCGTATGCTATACAGCCGTTGACATTTGTTACAGTAACGCTTACTTGAGTATGATTGTCAACTGTGAACCAAGGTAATGATGAACCATCAGACCAAAGATAAGAGACCGCTTCTTCGGCTCCGCTTTCTAAAACTATTCGATTCCCGTTACATAAAACCTTGTCGTCTCCAAGTGTAGCGGTATTTGAAAACATATCGACATAGGCATTAAACTCTTTTTGAATAAAACAACCCAGAGTGTCGGTTACTTTTACCCAATAAGTTCCGGGTTCAGAAATAGAAATTGAGTTAGTCGTATCGTTGGTTGACCAAAGAATAGAATAATCCCCTGTTAGATTTACCTCAACGGTTTTTTCTGAACCATAGCAAAAAGTAATATCTGTCGGTAGTAAAGGTTCAAAAAGGCTAACGTTTATGGTATCTGATGTTGCCCTTCCGAAGATATCTGTAGCTTTAACCCAGTACGTTCCTGACTGGTTGACCGAAATTTGTACAGAGGAATCGCCGGTTGACCATTCAATATCAGTGTATTCTGCGCCAACTTGTAGTGTAACAGGACAGAAACCGTATTCAACAGTAATATCTTCTCCCAGAGAGACAGGAGCTGCGTATTTATCTATTATGTATTGCTCAATCTCTTGTCGTTGTGTGTCGGTAAGTACAGTATTATAAACAATTATCTCTGCAATGTCGCCATCCAAGTGTGATGAGTTATAATATGTTGCACCAACAGTTATACCGTTCATTGTTCTTGGACCTACTCCACCTGATTTTTTGAGT
>DAOOBP010000010.1:0-13236 GCA_035407925.1 Salinivirgaceae bacterium | reverse complement strand
CCGCCTCGAATTGAGCCACTTGCCCATTGCATACAACATCTTGACTCCATATTTCGAAGTCGGGTAAAGGATATACCTCGAAGTTAATGCTATCAGTGTTTTGACAACCAGTTTCTGATTCAAGTTCTAAAATAAGAGTATTAATTCCGGCTGTTGTTGGAATAAATTCAGGATTAGTGCCAGAAAATGATTGTCCATCGCTAAGTCTCCAATTGAAAGTTATAGCTGAGCTATCAGGGGAGTAGCTGTTGTTTGTAATTTGAAGAGTTTCGTTCAGACAGATATTATTGGCAGATATATCGATGACTGGAGCAGTACCAGTGACATCAACATCAATAGAGCCTATTACCGAGCATTGATTAGATGAAGTGACAGTTACGTAATATCTTCCCGGGTTTAAAACATCAATAAAGTGTGTTTCAGCACCGGTGCTCCATAAGTATTGGTAGTTCCAAGTGTCAGGCAAATTGGCAACAATACTGTTTCCTGAGCAAAGAGAAACTGAGTCATCGGTAAAAACAGGTGTCAATGAAGTGCTGTCAACCATGATAGTTACCGTTGGAGAAGTATGTTCGCATCCACTGCTATCAGTGATCAAAACCCAAACCTCTTGTTGTTGCGATACGGTTATTGTTTCACTCATTGATGTGTTTGACCAAAAATATTGGTAATCGCCACCTAATCCAGTGTTTAGAGTTATAGTTTCGCCTACGCATATTGCTGTGTCTGACAGCATTATGGTTGGGAAAGTTACTTTAATCGAATCGGTTGATATGTAGTTATATTGATCGGTTACAGTAACGTGGTAGTATCCTGTTTGAGAAACGGCAATGGTTTGTGTTGTATCTCCTGTTGACCACATGTAATTTATATAAATATCTCCTGCGTCGAGAGTTACAGTGCAAAATCCATAGTCTATGTTTATATCAGGTCCTAAATCGACAGGAGGGTCGCATGAGACACTTGGACATTGTACAAAAACGGAATCAATAGACAGGTATCCGTCAATGTCGGTGGCAGTTACATAGTAGTAGCCTGTTTCAGTGGCAGTTATTGTACTTGACGTTTGACCGTTTGACCAAATATAGGATATAAAGTGTGGTGCAAATGCTGATATTTCTGCTTCGCATATACCACACGCTATATCAATATTGTTACCTAAATCGACAGGAGGATAGCATGATTTCGTGGGGCATTTTATAAAAATTGTATCGGTTGAAGTAAATCCAAAAATATCGGTAACTTTTACCCAGTAGTTCCCTGTTTGGTTAATATCTATTGTGGGTGTGGTTGCTCCGTTTGACCACAGATAATTAGAATAATAATCGGGAACAGAAAGTGTGTAATTGCATGAGCCACAAGCCAAAGCAGTGTCGTTCCCTAAATTTACTGGCGGAAAATATTGGAAACGTAAATAGTCTTGTACGCTTTTTATTTCATCTGTGGTCAGTTTTCTGTCAAAAACAATCAAATCGGTTAGATATCCATCAAAATATTGAGTTTCAATAGCGCTACCTCTTGTGCCCAAGATGTTTAATTGCAATCCGCTCATAATAGAGTATGCGCCGTATTGAGCTTCTGTTCCGTTTATTATAATTTTATCGTTTTGAAATACAGCTATTTGCCATTGCGAACTGTTACTGCTTGATCGCATAGAATTTACACCATCAAAAGAGCCTATTCCGTTAATTAGCTCTCCGCCAGCAAACAGACCACTTTCCGGAGTTGTGCCACCTGAAATAAAATAGTGGACTGGGAGATTAAAACTTTCGGGCTTAATTACGGTAAATATTGTGTAATCGTGGTTTGAAAGGTCGATATTATTGAAATTTAAAAAATTCGCCGAATCGTTGTGAGCAAAGCGTAAAGCTGGTTTACCGTTTAAAACATTAGCTTCGAGTTTGGGCTTTGCTTTGTTATTTGTTTGTGTGGCAGTAAGTCCAGACCCCGTGATGTCGCTCCATGATTCTATAAGATTTTGTTCGTCAATCTCAACTTGTTTTGAAGAGTTAAATGCTGCCAACAAACCACTTTGTGATGATATAAATCCCGATTGAAAGAAATGTATGTTACTGCTTATCTCATCGCCACAATAATTGCGTGCTACGACACGCCAATAGTAACTGCCACTGGGTAAAGTATAATCTATTTTTGAATCGGTTAGTAGCGATTGATATACTGTATCTTGAAAAGATATATCTGTCGAAATCTCAAAACTGTATAGTTGTGCACCTTGGCTTTTGTTCCATGAAAAAGCAAACGTGTTTAGTTCTGAAACGTAGTTATTTGGGGGCAAAACCAAAGTAAAAGGTTTGGGGTTAACCATTTGTTCTACAACTGTTATCGTGGTGTCGTAGGTTCCTTGGCATCCAAAATTGTCGGTAACGGTTAACGACACATTATGCTGCATTATTTGGGAAAATATTGCTGTTGGATTTGTTTCTGTTGAGGTTTGACCATTGCCAAAATCCCAATACCATGTTTCTATTGTTATTTCTGACTGTGGAGTGCTGTTGTCAAAAAAGAAATATTGATTTGCAACGCAAGCTGTATCAACTTGGAAAAAAGCCTTGGGGAGATTATGTATCGTTAAAGGTTTGATAACATGATTGTTGCAACCTGATTGGGAGTAAGCTTCAAAGCGTATATTATATGTCCCTGCATTTTGAAAAATATGTTGAGGATTATGCAAAGATGAGCTGTCACCATCGTCAAAATCCCACAAAACATTGGTAATAGGGTCTAAGGGGTCGGCAGTAGAGTTATTTGTGAAATTAACAGGAGTGTTTTTACATACTCCAGAAAAATTGAAATCTACAGTTGGTGCAACACCTGAGACGGTCACATAAATAGTGTCGCGTGACAAGCATCCGTTGTTGTTTTTGACCTTGACCCAATAGTTTCCAGTGGAGGTTATAGCAATTGAGTAGTCTGTGCTACCGTTTGACCATAATAGTTCATCTATTTGACTGAAAAGCGGATTGTTAATTAGTGATATTGAGTTGCCTGAACAAAATGTTGTATCGTTGCCAAGTGTAAAATTCTGGTCGAATAGGTCTAAAACGACACTTATTGTGTCCGTTTGCTTAGTGCATAAAGAGCTGTCTGTAATCGTTGCCCACACTTCGCCTTCATGGTTAGATATTTGTAAAGTATCGCCTTCGAAACCATTGAACCATTTTACATTGTAATGATTATGTGAATTAAAATCTCCTGTGTGGAAAAGATATATAGAGTCGGGACAAAGGGTTGTGTTTTGTGAAAAGATTTTAGGACTTCCTACTGTGAAAGTGACATTTATAGTGTCGGTAGTAATACGTCCAAAAATATCGGTAGCACTTACCCAATACTCCCCAGTTTTTGAAACCTCGATTGTTTGCGTTGTGTCTCCGTTAGACCACTGAATATTCGTGAAGCCGCTTGCTATACTTAGTGTTTGAGGACAAAAGCCATAATCAACAGTGATATCCTCACCTAATGAAACAGGATATGCATACTTATCCATCAGATACTGCTCGATCTGTTGGCGTTGGGAGTCGGTTAGTACTGTGTCGTAAACAATTATTTCGGCAATGTCACCATCCAAACACAATGAGTTATAATAAGCTGCACCAACAGTTATACCATTCATTGTTCTTGTCCCAGCGTTACCTGATTTTTTTTGTACACCGTTTTCATAGATACTACTTTGAGAAGAGTTGAAAACTAATGAGTTTAGAGTGTAAGTAAAAGGCGATGATTTCGAATATCCCACAGGTCCGCCGGCATGAATATCAACTACACTACCCGATGATCTTAAAGAAAACACTAAAGTTGAATAATTACAAAAACAAATCACACTATTTGCACTTTTATTGTCCCATAATACGAAAATTGTAATGGGTTGTTCTACAATGGAAGGGTATTGTACTTTAAGCCATTGAGAGCCGCTAAATCTTACTAAAGGCTCCCCTGACAGTTGGTTTTCAACTAATTTTGGTCTGTTTATAACATTCGATTGAGTTAGGTGTAAATTGTTACCACTTGCATCATTCCATTGTGAAACAAGTCCGTTTACAATTTCAACGTTGTCGGCTTTGAGCCACAGTTTTAAATTCTCTGTTGGAATCTGGGCAGAGATTGAATTCTCTAAAATTAGCCATGGCTGTATCAAAAAAAACAGAGATATTAGTCGAAAAGGATGGAACATAGCGTATCAAAATTGAACCCATAAATATAAGGCTAATTTACGTAACGATCAATATTATACACGGCTGTTAGTCAAAAATATAAAATGTTCGGTCAATAGTAATAAACTATTACATAAACAACTTGTATAATTTAAACAAACTGCTTATAAGCTTATTTTGATTTGGAAAATTCTTATATGTTTTTGATGGAAGTTTTAAGTAATTATCAAATTCATCTTCGCTAATCTCCCATTTTTTACATATGTACGCCTTATCCTTATGAACTATCTCATCATTAAAAGGTTTAGTTTCCAAAATCCTCAAAGCATCATCTCTACTGATTTGACAATTGCAAATTTGCGATGAAAGAGTAGCTCTCCTATAGTCCATATTATATTTTACAGGCATTACGAATGACTGCAAAAAACCTGTTATGGTTGATTCCTGATGTTTTCCTCCATACTCTTTAAATCCATAAGTTTCAATCAAAAATTTGCGGGCATTATCTTTGTCATAATCAACAAAATTCAGTGGGTAATAGGTTTTTATCCCATATATAAATTTATTTATGAAATTTTCCTTCAATCCTGCATACGGGGTTTTCCGGATTTTAATATTAGAATATTTTTTAACAATATGCCTGTAAAGTCTCATATCATTTTTTACATGATAACCCCAAGTTAAAGGCAAAATTCCTTCTGTTGAAAAATTGCTTCCCGACAAAATAGTTGGGATTTTAAACTTTTTGGCAATCTCATAATTTGCCCCCAAAATAGCCAAATCAGTGGGTGTTTCTATATCAACTATTGAAGATTTTAAAAATGCAAGCTGAATTTCTTTAAACTCTTGCCAATCTACTTTATACTCGTAATAATCAAACCCCAAATTTTTTACCATTATCTGAATATTCTCTTCAGCTATAGCAGTATTCCATCCATTGTTCAAATGGATAAGTAAAGGACGTAAACCGTAAGTTTTACACAAATGAACCACAAAACAAGAATCAACACCTCCACTTATCCCAACAAGACAATCATATTTACTATTCTTGCCTCGTTCCTTTATTTTGAGCAAAATATCTTCAAAAACTCTTTCAGATTTCCCTTGAACATACTTATGGTTTTCCAATAACTTTAAAAAATCCGTACAATGATTACAATATCCGTTTTCGTCAAAAATGATATCTTCGTCAGATGTGTCCATTACACAACGTAGGCATATTTGGTAAGGTCTTTTATTCATTTTTATTTGATGTTTTTTAAAGCTTCTATTAATTTTTCAGTCTGCACTTTTCTTGAGTAATTTTCTGCTCCAACTGTATGGTTTTCTATATAACCCTTTTTCTCAAATTCACTGCACAGATCATGCAAAACCTTATATAAATGCTCCCTATCTTTTACAACAATTCCACTATTAGTTTTTCTAATTAAATCAGCCTGTAAACTTTCACTTAAGCCTTTGACAGATTGTGTTTTAAAGTATTTTCTCTTTAATAAAATTGCCTCCTTGTCATTTTCAAAACAGAGAACAATCTTGCGATTTAAAGCTAAGTAGTCATATATTTTTGTGCCCATAATAGAATAGTCATTAAAAAGAAGCAGAACATTCGATTTAGATAGTTCTTGAATCAATTCATCATTTGGAATTTTGGGAAAAATTTTGACATTGTAATTTAAATTGTGAAACTGTTCAATAATATTAGAGGTCTTTTTTATATTGTTTATGCCATAGAAATTAATGCGAATTTTTCTGTTAGGATTTATCTTTAAGTAATCTGAAAGTACCTTGAGAAATAGCTTACAAGGATGCCAATTGTAAATTGTTCCGGCCATAGATATGGTCAATAAGCTACTGTTTTGATTAGCTTTTATATTTTTAATAAAAATGTTTTCGTCATATCCATTTGTATTAATTACAAAAGGTTTTTTACTAACAATTTCTTTAATTTTAGCTGCAATATATTCAGATACAGAGCTTATTAGTTTAACGTTTTTCAGGTACTTCTTTTCTAAAACTTGAGCAATTTTTTTTTGAATAGGTTTAGTATTCATAGCGATGTCGTTTGACCATAAATCTCTATAATCTGCAACCCAAGTAGTATTAAATTTCCCACTTAATATTGAAGCATATTTAAATAATACAAAAGGATCGCCTGTTGCTAAAATTATATCAACTCTATCCTCTTTTAAAAAGTTTTCAGCAGCTTTATACAACTCATATTTTGTTCCCATTGGTAAGAACCACTGTCCGATTTCATTCAAACCAGTAGATATTTTCTTTAACAAATTAGAGAAAAAGCCATTCTTGTCTTTAAGGGTTAAACGATTTGCAAGAGTTGCCTTATAAGGGGTCTTTATTAAAATGCCTTTTTCAGTCTCTTCAACTTCAACTTCTTTTGTTTTACTTGGCTGTATGTAGTCTAAAGCATTACCATGAATAGGGTTCCAATTACGAGTGACCACAATAGGAAAGAGTCCCATTTCCTTAAAATTCTCGTACCAGTAACTTGGACGCAACCCCCCTACAGAAACATAAGGAGGGAAATCATAAGCTAATATTAGAACTCTTTTCATTACTAATTTTCGGCTATCCATTCTATAACTTTACTTACTTCCTTTTTCCAATTGTACTTTTCAACAATGGCCCTATATCCATTTTCGCCTAACACTTTCAATTTAGGATTACTGAAAATATCATTAATCGCTTCTGCTATTTTTTCACTTGAACTATCATCAATAATAAATCCACAGTTCTCTTCAATAGCAATTTTTGAAGCTTCAGGAAGACTATTCGTTATGAATGGAATACGAGCAACCATATACTCGAAAATTTTGTTTGGCAAGGAGTAGTGTTTCGACAAATTGTAAGCTTCGATAATTGATATCCCAACATCACAGGAAGCAGTGTGTTCATACAAATCATCGAAAGAAACACGTCCTAAAAAATGAACCCTATTTGAGTCATATTTATCTTTAAACTCATTTAGTTTTGTTCCTTCTCCCACAATAACAAAATGGATATCTTTATTTATTAAGGGCATTGCTTTTGCTACTTTTTCAATACCTCTACCAATGTTTACATCACCTTGATAAAGTAATATTTTTTCCTTTTTTGTTAGTTTTAAACGTTCTCTAATTATATTAGATTTATATTTAAAATCAAAATATTTTGGACAGTTTTTAACAACAATAATCTTATCTATTGCCAATTTTTTTTCAAAATATTTTTTCAAACTATCACAAACAGTTATCATAATATTAGCTTTAGCAACAAGCTTCTTTTCAATGTTACTGTGAATAAATTTATTTATTGAAATTAAAGGAATTCCATAGATTGATTTCCATCCCTTTTTCGGGAAAAATTGATTTATTGTTTCAATATAAATTTCATGAGAATCGTAAATTAACTTTCCTCCAAATTTATTTTTTAAAGCCACTCCTGTTGATAATAAAGGATAATCATTTACGTAAATAAAATCGTACTTTTTATTTAGGTTGTCAAATATAATTTTTAAATTATTGAATTTTTTATGCATCAATAAATTATTCTTTATCCATGACATATTTATTGAATAATAAAAAACTTCAACATTTCTACTAAACAAAAGGCTATCATTACTTTCTCCTTTAATACAAAATAAATCAACTTGATAAAACTCTGATAAACTTTCTATGGTTCGTCTAACCCTTCCGTCATTTATTATTCGACTGTCTAAAAGAATAGCTATTTTCTTCATTTCTATCAGTTAGTTTATATGCCTACTTATACATTATTTCTCTTATATAATCTAATACTTCCTTGTATAATAGTTTACCTTCTTTTTCAACAAATGTTTCATTATGCCATAACAAAACAAAGTTTCCCTTATAAAAATTGCAAGTATCTATAATTTTTTTTATTGCAACAGAGCGAGCTTGATAGTTTTCAAATTCAGCTTTCACTGTTTGTTCCATTACTATAAGCGGGAATTCTTTTACACTTAATTGCTTTCTTTCTTCAACATCAAAAACAAAATATTCATGACATGTGCCTCTTCGAAAGCCGATACGGTCTCTATGTCCTAAGGTTGAGTCAGTTGCAAATCCATACTTTTCGTGCCAGCGACTTGTTTGCGGATTAGAATATCTTAAATAATGACTCCTTATATTATTAACTTCTTGTTTAATACCAATGCGAGCACAATAATTTCTAAGTCCTTTTATTTCTGTAGCAAATAGCTTTTCATTGTCTAATGTTTCAAAAGATGGATGAAAAGCTATAATATGTTCTCTTTTATCAATATTGATAAGCGTCTGTGTAACAGCTTTTGTTTTAATTCTATATGGAGAATCATGTGAACTTCTTGCCATGGAATTTTTAAAATAAAAGATACTTTTCACACCAAGAGAGTCACTTAAATCCATCAACCAATTATATACATTATAGGGGTCACATTTTCCATTAAAGAAATAAGATAGGTTTCTTTGCCATAGTTCTACTAAGTTTCTACGTTTTATTATGTCTCCAAAGCTGTTTTTTAGATGTCCCAACAGTGAGTTTTCGTTATACATAAATGCACGGTCAATATCGTGCGTTGGTATAAAACGAATTTTTTTTTGTTTTCTGACTAAAATTGGACACAACTTTACAAAACAGCTCCACAATAGCTCCACATACTCGTCAACTATAGGTCGTTGTATAAGGTTTTCTTTCCCAATTACGGTTGAATCATGTGGAAAATTACCGAACTGATTTCTGTCTTCAAGCACTAACTCTTCGTAACCTGTTAATAAGAAAAAAGCAGAACCGAATATATCTACGGTAATAACCCTGTCATCTGTAAAAAACACATCTTTTCGTTTACCGTATAACTCAACAATATTATTATTCATTATAGTGCTTGACAAAAGAGAATCTTTTATTAAATGTAATGGATTTTTAGGAAGACTTTCTTTTTTTAGCCAAATGTTTTTCGGAATATTAAATAAAATATCTGCTATATATATTTTTCCCTTGTTGGGCAGTACTATAATTACCGTATCGCACACGGCTTCGTTATAACTAATATTATATCGAAGACCTAATCTTTCTTGAAAAAAATAGTTATAAATATATTCTCTTTCGTTAATATATCTTTTGTTGCACTGAATTAATATATCTACCATTTTTTTATGTGGCTAATAATATTTATCAATCGTTGTACACGTTCCTCTTTTTTTGATTTCTTGCTTATACACATTACGGGATATTGTTTAGCATTAAAGCCTCTAAAAAATCTTTCTATAGACTCAATTATACTTCCTTCAAAATCAAAGCAATCAACTTTTGTTGATGCAAACTTTATAGATTCATATATAAGTAAAGAGGTAGCTCCGCTTGTACGCAGACATGGATCTCCACCTCCAAGCAGATAATACATTGTGTGTTTATCCCATACAAGATAAATTGCACAATGTATATTTCCTTTGTTATCTTCTGCAAACAAAATTTTTCGACAATCCTTTTGTTTGCATGCATCGTCTATTTGCTTTAAATCATGTAAAGAGTAACCCAATTCTTTATCTTGGCGGATAAATGTCTTCTTGGCTATTCTGTAAATCAATTCTATGTTTTCATAATCTTTTATTTTAATCCCCAGTTTTTCAGCCTTTCTTATCTCCCTGCGAATATTTTCTTGAAAATTATTAAAAATGGAGTCAAAGTCCTGTAATCCATGAATTTTATATGTATATACTGTTGTCTGTTTGAAGTTGTTCCAATAAAATGGTAGCCAATTAGTAAAACTTGACATGAATTTTTGGAAATAATAATCGAAAGCTCCTATTTGTTCCAGCAATTCATTTATTACATCTTTCTCATATGCTAATTTTGTACAGTATTTTTGTTCCGGCGGATAATTATAGTATATGCCGTTGTATGGTGTAAAGCGAGGCATAGTGTAGTGAATTCTTCCAAACTTTCTTTTTTGGACTTTTAATGGACATATTGCTTTTACAAAATTGCCTGATTTAATGACAAATCCTCGCCAATTTTCTTTGCCACATACCGCATCCATCCACCAATCTTGAAAGAAAATAGGCAAATCTTCGTGCTGTTTAACAAAAGCTCTATAGTTCTCATTATTATACATAATCTCCTATTTTTATTCTTAATCTAAAAATGCCGCTATATCTGTAGCCTATTGAGATTTTTATTTTCTTAAACTTAATTAACAAATATTTCGTATATATGTGATAACCAGATTTTATATGTGCGGCGGTAGATACTCTATTATCTGGTTTTACTGTTGCTAACACATTATATTCCCTATTCTCATGAAGGGCGTATGTAGAAAGAGCTAAATACACCCCTCGTCCTCGATAGTTTTCGTCAGTTTCTACCCATGCTTCATATAGTTCGTTTTTTCTTAGTTTATATAGTACAAAATCATTTAAATAGGTCCTATCGGAATTTGTAAAAAGCCACAGCCTACCAACACAAAGATTATCTATATATGCAAAGTAACCCTTATATCCTTTGTCAAGAAACTCTTTGAAACATTTTATTTGATTGTCATTACAAAATCTTTTAGTATCTTCGAAATTAGAGTATGAAACCCGTCTTATTTCCACATTTGGCGGGTATACAATACCTTTAGAAGTATTAGCATTATGTTTGACCAATATTATTTTGTCAACAATTACACACATAAAAAATCAATATATTTGTTTATGTTTGCTGAAAAAGAATACTTTTCAACAACTGTTCTTCTTGCTTTTTCTCCCAAGATGATAAAATTTTCCTTGTTATTTATTGCTTTTTTTAGGACATCATACCAATTCGAATTATCATAATTAACTAAATAGCCATTTTCTTCATCCTTAATTATTTCTCCGTTTACTGTAATATTTGTTGCTATTGAAACAATTCCCAATCCCATATATTGAATTAATTTAAACCCACATTTCCCTTTACTTACATCATTATCTATTAATGGCATTAGACCAATATCTATTTCCTTCAAATTTTTAATTTCTGTATTTAACCCCCATTTTCTAAAATCAATTTCAAAGTTTGCTTGAGTTTCAAATTCTTTTCCGCCAATTACTAAAAGTTTAAATTTATGATCTTTTGATAAATCATTTAAAACAGGGATTATTTTTTGTAATAGAGGATAATTTTGATTTCCTCCTATCCAACCAAAAGTAAAAACATGTTCTTTGTTAAAACTATATATTTTTGCAGGATATTTATCATAATCAACGCAAGTTGGGATAACAATTACATCTGACCCTTTTATATTAATATTCTCTTTCAGCACTCTTTTTTTGAGATATTCAGAACCTACAACAAAACGTTTATACAATCTTAAAGCATTATTGAATTTGTTTCCATCTTCTTGCGTAAGTTTACCGTATATGCTGGTAATTTTTTTTGGTTGCCTCTTCGCTGCTGCAATGTCATCGTCAAAATCAAGTACAACGTTATTGTGTATTTTTAATAAAAATTTATCCATAAAAAGATTGCCGTAATCATTGAACAAAAGAAGTTCACGTCTAACAATAACAGTTTTGAACTTTTTTGCATATAAACATTGGCGGAATCGTTTGCGCAATGATTTTATCATAAATCGCAAAATGTTATTAAACAGTAGTTCAAACTCCTCTTTGTTCTCGCTTATTGTAACAACCTCACATCTAAGATTATTTTGTTCAAAAATATTTCTCCATTTGCCAGCACGGTATTGATATCCAGAACTTTCTATCGGAAAATTTTCAAGAAAAAGTATACCATCTTGTGCTGTTTTTTTTCGAATAAATATTGGCAATATCAACACTAGTAACCTATAAAAATAGATAACAAAAAACAAATGTATATCACATATAATTTTCACAAAATTTATGTTTTTGTATAACCCATTATTCTGACTCATTTTTTTAAATACACACCAAATCAATCACACTAAAACAGTTGAGAATAATAAGCAAAAAGCAAGTTTCAAACTAATTTATTTTGTTTGCATTATTATTGTAAACCTCCAACCTGGTAGCAATGTTAAAAATTTTTTCAATATTTTGCCTTTTGTAGTAATATGCTTTCGCTCTAAATCCATATTTTTATAATTGTCTTGGCTAAGGGTTTTAATATTTGTGTTTTTATTATTACTTAACTTTTTCTTAATTTCATATAGTTTGATGATGAAATTTGGATAGTATGTATCTAAAGAAATTATATCGAGAGATAATCTATTTGCAACTTTTTTTAAAAACACAGGATAGAAATGATTTAAATGTCTTGGGAGATCATAAGAATACCATCTTCTTTTTTTACTAATCATCATATCAAAAGCATAAACATTTGGGACTTCGACAACTATTATTCCCTCTTTATTTAGCATTTCTTTAGCTTTTAATAAATGTTCAAAAAAATCGTGTACATGCTCCAATGTTTGATACATACAAATTACATCAAACTTTTCTTCACAATCATAATCTAAAAAATTCCCATTGAATAAATCAATGTTATATTTATCCTTTGCTATTTTGCATGCAGCTTCAGAGATTTCTACTCCTTTCACACTCCAACCCCTTTGTTGCATAACGTTTAAAAACTCTCCGTGTGCTGCCCCAATCTCTAGCAAATAACCTCTTTTTTCAAATTCGTTTTCTATATCAACAACTCTATTGTTATAATTGATGTTTTCATATTTTAAACTGCCATCTGTATTGAAAAATTTGTTTACGTGGCGTTCGTCTTTAAAATAGTCATAATCGTAATAACGATGGATTATTTCTTTTTTTGGGAAAGGGTTGGTGAAAATAAATCCACAACTTTTGCATTTATATACTGTCCAATTACTTTGAGAATAAAACTTTTTGATTTTATCTGAATTGCAATAAAGGCAAATATTTGTTTTTGTGAAATTATTTTTCTCCATAAAACTCTAAAAATTTTTTAATATTTTCGTTGCATAACAAAGGAGTTGCAGCCTTAATTTTTTCTATATCCCAGTTCCACCACTTAATTTCTAGTAGTTTATCTATATCTGCTTGTTCAATAGTTCGTTAAGTTTTTAATTATTTTGCTGAAAATCAACAAAATAAGTGTT
>DAOOBP010000009.1:0-45029 GCA_035407925.1 Salinivirgaceae bacterium | reverse complement strand
CACGCACCCAGTACCCTGCACCTAAAAATAGCTTAGACTTTTTCAGTGAACCCTATTTTAAGTGCCACCATTCTGTTAACCATTAAAAGCAAAACACCCACAATCTATTGACTGCGAGTGTTTTCTAAATTTATCTGTACCCAGAGCCGGAATCGAACCGGCAAGGATTTGCATCCACTGGTGTTTGAGACCAGCGCGTCTACCAATTCCGCCATCTGGGCGTTTTGTTTTTGGTGGCGCAAATATAATAGCTTTTTGTTTTATCAACAAATAAATTTCTAATTCATTTCTTCAAATTCTATATACTCTCCTACATGTTTAGGTATATTCTTTTTACCTCGCGGAATATCAGTAACGTAAGTATCTCCGACATTACCTTGCGAATTAGCCGAAGCTCTTCTTTCAAACTTTCTTACCTGACGTTTAACAAACCAACGAAAAAATATGCGCCCAACAAAATTGAGCAACAGCATAACAAGTATAAAAATTAGTAGAAAACGCATTTATAGTGTCCTATCATTTAACAAAAAACAGCAATAATAACGATATTGAATAAAGCACTATTTTAAGCTGCTCCATGGTTAAACCAAAAAGTCTCATACGTGGATATGTAAGAATTACACTGATAAGAGAAAAAACTGTGGTTCCTAATAATATCCAATTAAAAAACACGTGAGTAAACAGATCCATTTTATAAAATATCGCACCTGAAATAATATGTACAATTGATTTAGCCAATACTATGCCAAAGTAAAATATCGTATTTTGAAACAACAGACCAGTTGAGACAATTTTCTTCCTTGCTCGTAATATCGAATGAACTAAAAGTATTGCAATCATTGAGCCTATCAGGATTTTATCAGGTATTAGAGTAAGGTTTTTTAACAGATATTTTCCTGTTAGCCAGCCTAGTGTAAGAAAAACCACATACATTGTGGTTGTCCCTAAAACCGTAATAACAATATTGAGAACCGTCTTACGATTGATAAACGAAAGTCGAGTTGCTTCTAATGAAAACATCTCAAACAGAATACCCAAAAGTATAAAAAGCGCTACTGTATTTATGTGCATATTATTCAATTTTTATATCATAAATAAAACCATCAATATGTCCAACCAATAAGTGAAAATTATTTTCATTTTCGTATCTAGTTATGGTAAATGGAGTTATGCCATGCGTTGGAAATCCTGATAACTGTTTACCATTTTGATCAAAAAGAAAAACCTTTTTGTCTGTTCTATCAACAACTCCTATTCCACGTTTTTTTGCAGTAAAACGATAAATGGTAGGCATATCTAATATTTCTCCTTTAAAAATATGTGTAAAAACCTGTTTCCCCTGATTGTTAGTTACAATCAATCTGTTTTTATCAACAAATATGTGATTTCCTTTGCCATCAGACGTAAAATCTGCGTAAATATAAAAATGTTTTTGCGATAAATCGAATAATTTTTCACGTCTTACCGTACCATCTAGCGATATCGACATAAGCTCGCCACTATTAGTAGTTGTAAACCATCGACTGCGCGAAGAACTATAAAAGAACGGCGAGTTTTGTGCCTTCCCATACAATTCACTTGGCTTGATGCGTTGGTCTCCACGCCTATCTAGAATGTAAACACGCAAGGTGTCACCTACTAATATATAATCTTTTGTTCCTATGCAGAAATGTTGAGCGGGTGTTGTGACAATGGCATCTGTTGTACTAAAATTCCATCCGTCAACTTTATTTCCATCAATATCAATCATTGATATTGTTCTATCTTCGTGTGGAATAGCTATTCTATAGTTTTTGTTTGAATCGTAGTCAAAAAGTGCCAGCCCCGTTGTAGCTTTGCTTTTGAGAGATATAGGATATCGGTCGCTGTCATCTCCATCCATATTGGTTAAATAAAGCGTATTAGAGGTATTAAAGAGAAGTTGCCTTTTGTTATCCTTGACAACTTGGTTTATGTCGCTCAAAATAATCCCGTCAAGCTGTTTTTGCCATAAAACTCTTCCTTGGCGGTTCAACAAATACAATATGTTAGAGCTATCTTGCACTAATATTCCTGATGCATTGCTTTGCCCTAAACTTACAATGGTAGGTTTAAGTATCGATGAGTTTTCTAAACGACTTTTCCATTCATAGCTCTTGGCGGCTGCTGTTTTGTGCTTGCCAAAATCAATAACAATATTGTGATAAGGTTTCTCCATATCATAACTTACTTGCCACAGCATTTTGTATGGAAATGAACTTAACCTTTCGTTAATTGATTTATGCAACTTTTCTGATAACCAGAAAGACAACATGTCAGTTTTACTCCCTTGTTGTTGATATATTGTAATATTAGACTTGCTCGCCTTCTGCATTTTTATTGGTTGATAATCAATTGAAGCTGACATTGTTTGCTGTAAGACTAATGCGCTTATAAGATTTTTTAAAGCATCGATATCAGATGAGATATAAAGATATTCGGAAACAATAGTCATATATTTAGCATCTTTCTCTGAAAAGGCTCTGCCAAAAGCCGAACCTGTTATATCACCCCACTTAGCCTGAAATATCGAAAATTTAGTCTCTTTATCGAAAACGTGTTTATGTTCCGTTGCTTCGAGCATTTGTCGTGATACGGTTTCAATCATATTTTTCAGATTGTGCTCTGTCACGCTTGTTCCTTTTATTTTTAGTCCAACAACCGTTTGTTCGTTGTTCAACGAAAACTTGACTATTTCATTTGCAAATATTCTCTCTATCAGCTCATTAATGCTAATTCCAAATGATTTCTGAAAACTTTGGTTATACTGCTTGTCGATCTCTGAAAACAACGGTATAGATTTATCTACGGTTAAGTGGTAAAAGTTTTTTGCTATTGAGGGAACAACTTTTTCAATATCTGAGTCAACTGAATTTCTATTTTTTATAACATTCATGTACTCTTTCGGTTCATGACCAGATGACAGACCGTTTACAAGTATTGTTTGATCTTTAATCCAAGTATCAAAAACCGATATTCCTTTATCGCTCAGATAAGGGAAAGTTTCAACATCGCTTTGTAAATTTACAAAGATATTGGCATCGGCGTTGATTGATGCGTATTTCTCAACCGAAATCATTTTATTAGTCGCATTTTCGACACTCTTTGAAGCAACTTTTCTAACTATTCTACAACAGCCTTCAAATGACTGATTAACAATTACTAAACCACTACAGTCCGACAATCCGTAAGTTTTGTTTTTTAGGTCGGTAAGAGTGTAAACTGTATTGCCATACTCTTTTTTCTCATTTATTTTGAATGTTTTAGCAATATTTTTTTTGTAATTGTTAGTCCATTTTGTCGAATTGTGCTCATTGTCAAAAGCTAACACAATGGTAAAACCATCGCTTGGGTGATAAGCCAAAAAAATTTGACTTGACATTTCGAAAAAGCTTGCTGGGATAATTCCCTGAAGCTCAGTTGTGTCGCTGAAAAACTGCTTAAACAAACTACATGACGGTTGTTCCTCAACGTTATAGAAAAAATTATGGGGATTATTTATTCTGACAACAACTTCAGTAGAGTCATCAAATACTAAAAGTGGATGTATTTGCTTAGTTGAACTCTGTTTAGAGATAAAAATAACCACTAACACGAGTGTTACAGCTAATAATACAAAGAAAAATTTCAAGCCACGATTCAACATATTCCTCTGTTTGATTATTGATTACAATAATAGCAATAAAATTTGATTTTTGTCTGCAACATTTAACAATGTTTACAAACGTCTGATATACAGCGAATTAGATACAATTTATACCCATGCATACTAAGTCTCTTTTTTTGGAGGATAGTCAATATTATAGTGAAGCCCAATGCTCTCTTTTCTGCGCATAGCATACTTTATAACAAGATATCCAACATTTATAAGATTTCGTAATTCGCACAATTTTGGTATAACTGTTGAGCGTCTGTATAGCTCTTCTGTCTCTCTGTAAAGTACTTCCAAACGTTTAATAGCCCTCTCTAAACGAAGATTTGATCTTACAATTCCCACATAGTTACTCATTATATGTTGTATATCTTTAATACTCTGAGTAATAAGAACCATCTCTTCGTTAGGAGTTGTTCCTTCATCATTCCAATCAGGGATATTTTCGGGTATTGGGTGCGATTTGAATACCATTATTGCATGTTGAGCAGCTCTATCGGCATAAACAATTGCTTCGAGCAATGAATTGGAAGCAAGACGATTAGCACCATGAAATCCCGTTGAGGAGACTTCGCCGGCTGCGTACAGATAGTTAATATAACTTTGTCCGTTTTGGTCAACTTTTATTCCGCCACATTGGTAGTGATTTGCAAAAACCACAGGGAACATATCTTTTGTAATATCGAAACCGTGTTTTTTTAAATGTTCAGCAATATTTGGGAAGTGCTGTAAAATCCCTTTAGGATCCAAGTGCCTGCAATCGAGATATACGAAATCGTCTCCGTGGATTTTCATCTCTTGGTCTATAGCGCGTGCCACAACATCGCGAGGAGCTAATTCCAATCTCGAATCATATTTATGCATAAACTCCTCACCATTCTGATTTTTAAGTTTTGCACCAAATCCCCGCAGAGCTTCGGTTATCAAAAAAGTTGGCTTTACACCCGGTGCATAAAAAGCGGTTGGGTGAAATTGAATAAACTCCATGTTTTCAATCAATCCTTTTGCCCTGTAAACCATAGATATTCCGTCTCCTGTTGCAATTTCAGGATTTGTTGTGTTTAGATATAGGTTACCACTTCCACCTGTCGCAATCATAGTTACGGGTGCCAAAAAGGTCTTAACTGAATTTCTTTTTTTATCTAAAACGTAGGCACCAAAACATTCAATATCACGATCATAGCGTGTTATAATTCTTCCCAAGTGGTGTTGTGTAATAATATCGACTGCAAAGTGGTCTTCAAAAACATCAATATTTGGGTGCGATTTAACCTGATTTACTAAGCCTCGTTGTATTTCGTATCCTGTAATATCTTTAAAATGAAGTATTCTGTGTTCGGTATGTCCTCCCTCTTTTGCTAAATCAAATTTCCCTGATTCGGTTGTATCAAATTGAATACCCCATTCTAACAGTTGCTCAATTTGTGCAGGAGCCTCTTTTACAACCATTTCTACAACTGCCCTGTCGTTTAAATTACAACCAGCCTTTAGGGTATCTTCAACATGCTTCTCAAATTTATCAGGAGTATATGTTACGGCAGCAATTCCGCCTTGTGCATATCGCGTATTGGTGTCGTCTAACTGCGTTTTAGTTACTATTGCAACTTTTCCATAGGGAGCAACTTTCATTGCAAAGCTTATACCTGCAATACCACTACCAATAACTAAGAAATCGTAATTGAGCTTCATTTGCCTAAATTTTTTTCAGTTTAAAGTCATGTAAGTCACATATACCTTATAATCACTCTCTTATGTAACAAGTTTGAGATATTGTACTTGTTTTATTTGAAAAATATTTTACTGCCTCATAAGGTGTAAAATGAAATATCATTAGATTACAAAAGTAACAAATTTGTATTTGTGTTCTCTTCAAAAGCCTCTTTAATATTTGAAATTAAAAAGGTCTGATATTTTAAACTTCTAAACTGTAGCGAATTAAGTTGTAGGGAAGTGTTTTTGCGGAGTTGAAAATTGCAACTTTTAGAGTTTTTTAAAGCTGCTAGTTTAAAACTGTTTTGCGTTTATTTTGAGGTCAGTGGCGGATTCGAACCGCCGTAACCGGTTTTGCAGACCGGGACCTAGCCACTCGGCCAACTGACCTTATTGGGAACGCAAAGATAACCATTGATGTCGGAATAAGCAAAACAAAATTTGAATTATTTCTGTTTTACTGCTCTTAATATATGTCTTTTGCCGGGGGGTCCTTGAAGTTTTACTACGCTAAAGCCCGAAGCTATAAGATTACGACGAACATCGCCCTTAGCTGAATAGGTGGTTAAAACAGCGTTATCGGTCATAGCTTGATATATTTTGGTAAATATTTCAACTGACCAAAGTTCTTGCTGTACTTTGGGCGAGAATGCGTCAAAAAACACAACATCAACGGGAGTTTGCGGCAAATAGTCTGTTATATCTGTTTGAATTTTATTTAGATAAAAATTATTGATTTTTGTTTCTGCATTCCATTCTGCGAAGTGTAGTTGATTATAATAATCAACATACCCCTTATTATCAAACAGTTGTCCGCAATTCAGTTTTTGAGCCAAATTTATCGGAATTGGATATTTTTCAATTGTGGTGTAAAAAATTTCTAACTTATAATCAATACCAACTTTAAGCGCAAGCAGAGCGTTTAGTCCTGTGCCAAATCCCATTTCTAAAATATTTATTCTCTTTTTGTGGGGATTGTTTGATATATAGTGCAATAGCCCCTCTTTTATAAAAACGTGCTGACTTTCTTGCAGAGCGCCTTTGGTGGAGTGATAATGTTCGCCTATTTCTGTTGAAAAAAGTGTAAAGCTCCCATCTTCAGTTTCTACAATCTTGTGTTGTGTCATGATTTGAAGAGTTGTAAAACTTATTATTGCAAGAACCCAGTTATCTCGTTAGCCCAGAAAAGAGCTATTCCGGCAATAAAAGTCAAAAACGCTATGCTTGGAATCCACTTTGATCTGCTTTGTAGTAGATATTCCGAAGTTATATATGTTAGTGGAATTATAATAAATATCAAAAAATCTGTTGAAGCATGTATAGATGCTATAACAATAATTATAAAATAAATAATTGTTATAAAGAATGTTGTGAAAAATTTGCGTGCAATTATTTTTCTGCTCCTCAATGTAAAAAGTGTTGCAAAAAATCCCATCACGGTTAATATCGACGCGACTAAATGCGGTAAATACTCCATGCTTACACTAAGGGGTATTTCTCTAATTTTCATTTTTCCCAACAATCCATTAAAAAAGAGTTCTATATCCCCAAATAAAAAGAGACCGTATCCAAATAGTATCCAAAAGGTAATAAAGCCAACTAAGCTAATTAGCAACCCTCTTATATTTAACCCATTAGTAACAAAGCTAAGTATCCAAACTAATGGTATTAAAATCACCGCAAACCAATGAAACAATGTGCCAAGTGCAATTAATAGCCCAATTTTGAACATTGCTTTAATTCCAATAACATAGTTTGAATTACTGAACAGAATATCAATACAAATAAGCCACAACAGGTTTGATAACAGAAGCGCAACTATTATTGGCGATTTTATGAAAAACAGATATAAGAGTGTGGAAATCAGAGCAGGCAAATAGCTTCTTTTCTCGATAAGTATGTGTTTATGATTAACTTGAATTATGTACATTGCTTGAACAACAATCAGCACTAATATTACTACAATTGTTGAGTATTCCCACTTAGCATTTAGCCATGCAAAAGCATCGGTAAGAGATTGAAGTGTAAACTCTTGGGCTACCGTAGTTTCTACAAAAAAAACAGGTGCCCAACACATTATGGCTATAAATATCGTAAGCAATAAGTTTGACGGCAAAACGCCTTTAAAAGGTCTGATTATCATAACTCTAAAGATTTCAGATCATTTCCAATGTCAGTACGGTAATATTTCGATTTCCAGTTAATTTTTTCTATGCTGCTGTAACACTTTTTTCGAGCATCCGATATATTTTCTCCAAGTGATGTAATTGCCATTACTCGCCCACCATTGCTTAATATGGTGTCGTTTGAAATTTTTGTTCCGGCGTGAAAAACAGTGCTTTCTGTAATAGACGAAAGCCCCTCTATTGCCTCTCCTTTAGTGTAATTGCCCGGATATCCCTGACTTGCCAAAACTACTGATATTGCTGTACGTGGGTCTATCTCAACCTTATAATTGTGTAGTTTTTCCTGCCAAGTCAGGTTAAACATCTCAACTATATCGGATTTTAAACGCATCATTACAGACTGTGACTCAGGATCACCCATGCGACAGTTGTACTCAATAACATAAGGCTCGCCGTTTACGTTCATTAGACCTATAAAGATAAATCCCTTATAATCAATTGATTCTTTATATATTCCTTCTATAGTTGGTTTAATAATTTTATCAACAACCTTTTGTGTAAACTTACTATCGCAGAATGGAACTGGAGAGACTGAACCCATACCACCTGTATTTAAACCTTGGTCGTTATCGCCAATACGTTTGTAGTCTTTGGCTTCGGGCAATATGACAAACGATTTTCCATCAGTTAAAATAAAATACGAAACTTCAATGCCCGATAAAAACTCTTCTATAACAATGTTGTCACCTGCTTTTCCGAACATTCCGTCAAGCATCTGGCGCAGTGTTCTTTTTGCTTCTGTAATATCGGGTGTGATTATTACACCTTTGCCGGCAGCCAAGCCATCTGCTTTCAAAACATACGGAGGCTTAAGTGTTTCCAGAAACTTCTCACCTTCTGATATATTTGATTTTGAAACAGTTAAAAAACGTGCTGTAGGTATATTATATTTTACCATAAACTCCTTTGCAAACTGCTTCGACCCTTCAAGCTGTGCCCCTTGTGATGACGGTCCAATAACTGCAATTTTAGAAAGCTCGTTGTGTGATTTGAAATAGTCGTAAATGCCATTCACTAAAGGCTCTTCTGGACCTACTACAACCATTTTAATATTGTTTTCGAGTGCAAATTTACCTACTGCATTAAAGTCGTTGGGATTTATTTCAACATTTGTTCCTTCGCTTGCCGTACCTGCGTTTCCTGGAGCTATATAAAGCTTTTTAACAAGTTTACTTTGCTTAATTTTGTATGCAAGTGCGTGTTCGCGTCCTCCAGAGCCTAAAAGAAGAATGTCCATTGTTATTTGTTATTGTCCGATAAAAAAGTGGTCAAACATGGTTGTCTTTCACAATTTATCGTACTTTGACAACTAATTTTAAAAGTACGATTAGCAAAAGTACTCATTTTTTCGGATAATCTGTTTTACTATTGGAATTTATACCGATTGGACATATACTATTCAGTGCCACTTACCATTGGAACAAATGAGAATAGTCCAAAATCCTCAGTCTTAAATTCTGTTTCTGAAAGTTTTATAACTCTTTGCATCGTTTGAACACTCCCTTTATCAACAGGGATTACTATATATCCACCAGTAGCCAATTGCTCTTTTAAAGCCTCCGGAACAAATGGCGCTCCGCATGTAACAAGTATTTTATCAAATGGTCCATAAGTTGGTTTTCCAGCATAGCCATCGCCAAAAAAACCGCGAATAGTAAGTCCTAATTGTGAAAACAGACGTTGTGACGATTTAAAGAGTTCTTTTTGACGCTCTATTGTGAAAACTTTTGCCCCCATTTGCGCCAGTATAGCAGCTTGATACCCTGAGCCTGTACCAATTTCCAACACTTTTTCCCTTGGTTTGACTTCGAGTAGCTGTGTTTGAAATGCAACCGTATATGGCTGACTGATAGTTTGCCCTGCAGCAATTGGATACGCTTTATCAACATACGCATAGTCTAACAGCCCTATATCAAAAAACTGATGACGAGGGACTGTCATCATTGCGTCTAAGACTCGCTTATCGGTAATGCCTTTATTGCTAAGTGATTGAACCAATTGACTTCTAAGTCCTTTATATTTAAAATCATCGGGAATCATAGTAGATTTATTTTGACTGCGAATTTAAACAAAAGTTTGTAATGGCGGTGTCTCATAAATGTCCAACTGCTTCGTTACTTCGATATTCGGGCTCAGTCACGTACTTCATGTACGCTCCTTCGCCCTCAATCTCAGTGCCTTGCATTTGGACACTTCTGAGACACCTTACCAATTTTTAGCTAATTGTTACTTTTTAGACAGCCTCTATTAAACTTGCGAGTGTTGTACAAGATCACGAAGCGACTTGAGCATATTGCCCACATGCAATATCATCACCTTTGTTTCTTGTAATATTGTGAGATATAAAACGCTGTTTCGTGTATTAACATCACCCGTTTTTATTCGCTTGATTTGCGCCAGTCGTGCCTTTTCAATCATTTTTTGTATATCGCTAATTTTTTTAACAACCTCTTTTGTTTTGTAATGTTCGTTTTCCATTATTAAATGTAGGGCAAGATTGAAAAAATCTGACATTTTTTCCGATATCTCTCCCAATTCGTGCTGTTGTTGGGCGGTAATAGGTTTGTGATTGTTATTCACATGTTCAAAAACAGGAGTTGTTATGAAGTTCAAACAATGGGCAGCTTCTCGCATATAGTCTATGGTTTGAACATAATATTGTCCTGATTCATCTGACAGTTTGTTTAAACTTCGAATAACTTTATAAATGCCATTCTTCATCTCTTTTGTTTGATAGTTGAAATCAAAAGAGTCTTGATTTATGCTTCTTAGCGTTCTTCTGTCCTCCTCTATCAAACCATTTATGGTAACAAAATATATTTTCGATATTTTAATAATAGCGTTTTTTACAGAATCGTTACTTTTTTCAACCCATTGATGTAACGAGTGGGCTTGCTCCTCTTTTTCTTGTTCTATCTTGTGTTGTTCCTCTCTGTGTTTTCTTCTTGTACGTGCTGCTGATTTATATAAAGCTACAGCTGTAATAAAAAGCATTACAAACAATCCGTATGGACGTGTTAAGTAAATAAAACCTGCAATTAAGAATGCCATTATAAATGCGAAAAGCGCTGTCAAAAACCAACCACTTATAACTACAAACACACCTGTGATTCTATAAACTGCGCTATCGCGCCCCCACGCACGGTCAGCCAATGATGCTCCCATTGCAACCATAAAAGTAACGTATGTTGTTGATAGAGGCAGTTGCATTGATGTTCCAAGAGCAATTAAGGCACTTGCCACGGTTAGGTTCACTGCGGCGCGTACAGAGTCAAATACTGGTCTTTCGTGTTCAGGGATGTCTTCTTCAATATAAGGAACAAATCTGCTTTCAATCCAATTGCTTACACGTGTGGGGATTAATCTTGAAGAGAAGTTTGAAATATTCATTGAACCTCTTACCAATAAGCGACTAAATCCCAATGAAGAAAACCTTTCGGCACCCTCATCTTGTCGGCTAAGGTTTAACGAAGTGGCTATAACAGCTTTAGCCTTTTTCGATGTCCACAAAGTAATAACCATTACTGCACCCGCAATTAAAAGCATCCACGTGGGTGTTTGTGACGGTTGTTTAAGGATTTCCATTGAAAACTCTGTATCAGGGACTCCTGAAGCCGTGAAATGTAAAAAGGAGTCATAACCTGCAATAGGGACGCCAATAAAGTTTACCAGGTCGTTGCCCGCAAACGCCATTGCCAAAGCAAATGTTCCTATTAATACCACTATTTTTGTAGGATCAATTTTGAAAAGAGCGTATAGCAGTTGCAAAATTATTGACCAACCAACAAAAGAGAATAACATGATTTTGTCAGTGTTTTTCATTGCAAGCTCAAAAGTTTCGGGAGTAACAAACGAGGCTCCTTTAAGTCCCTTTAGAATAATGAAATAGGTAATGGCTGATATTGCCAATCCTCCGAAAATCCCTCCAAAATATTTTAACTGTTTTTTATAACGGAACGAGAATAAAACTCTGGACAAAAACATCATTATTGTTCCGAAAACGAACGCTATCACAACAGAAAGCGGAATAGCTGTAATTATTGCTAACGCTTTGTTTGTATTAATAAACTGACCAACAGTGTCTGCAACTTCGGGGTTTTGTCTCATTACTAACAATCCCACTACAACGGCACCGCCCAACAACTCGAATATAATAGAAACAGTGGTAGAGATTGGTAATCCTAAAGAATTGAATGCGTCTAACAGTAAAACGTCGGCGATAATAACCGCCACAAATATTACCATTATATCAGCAAACATAAATTTATCGGGATTAAAGATACCGCTCCTCGCGATCTCCATCATGCCGCTACTGAATGTTGCACCAAAAAAGACACCTAAACTGGCTATTAACATTATTATCCAACCTTTGGTAACTCTGGCGCCGATAGCCGAATTAAGAAAGTTGGTTGCATCATTTGCCACTCCAACAAAGATGTCAACAATGGCTAAAATAAAAAGTACTGTGAGAATGGTTACATAGTACGGATCCATGTCAATAAAATTTAACACAAAAGAAACGAAAACGTAACCGAAATGCAACAAAAATAACAGTTATTTTTTACGAGTTTTGTCTATTAATCATAAAACTCTAAAAATAAAGCAATTAACAATGTGCAATGAACAATTGAAGTACAAGGCTATTTAATATTTATATTCAGCAGTTAGTTGCTGGGGTTCAAAACTATAAACATATAGGTGTCTGTTCTATTCCTTTTTTGGGCTAAAACCCAAAAATATGTGTACCAATCTAATCCACGACTTGAAAGCTGTGGCAATTAATTGACAATCAGCCCACTACATTGTTAATTGTTAATTATTCATTGATAATTGATAATTGCTAATTGCATTATCTGGTAAGGCTAACGCTTACACTTTCGACTTTTCCCCCTAACGGTGGATTCATTTTTCTTATTTTAACTGTAACGTTTGAAATTCTTTCTGGTAACTCTGCATATAGTCTGTTAATAATACGACCTGCGACATTTTCCAACAGATTTGATTTTATTTCCATCTCTTTTTTAATAAGTTCATAGATTTCTAAATAATTTATCGTATCAGATAGAGAATCAGACCTAATTGCAGGATTACAATCTGTATTAAATTTTAAATCAACTAGAAAGTAGTTGCCCACAACCTTTTCTTCTTTGTAACACCCGTGATAGGCGAAAAACTCCATTTTTTCTAATTCAATTGTGCCCATATCGTATTTTTTTATTGGTTTATTATGTCAAAATTTATTTAAATAGCCTATATTGGATTTTCAAAAATAAGCATGTAAACTAATAAATTTATACATTTGCACAAATAAATTTTAACGCGTAGAAAATATAATTAAACAATAATTGCAATGAATACTAATACCGAACAACCATCAAGCGAAAAGAAAAGCTTAAATTTTATTGAACAGATAGTTGAGGAAGACCTACGAAACGGGAAAAACAATGGAGAAGTTGTAACCCGCTTTCCTCCTGAACCCAATGGCTACCTACACATCGGACACGCAAAATCTATTTGTTTAAACTTTGGACTTGCTCAGAAATATAACGGGAGAACAAATCTTCGATTTGACGACACAAACCCCGAAAAAGAAGACGTCGAGTACGTTAACTCAATAATGGAAGATATTCGCTGGCTTGGATTTCAATGGCATGGCGAGCCTCTATATGCATCGGATTATTTTGAACAACTTTACCAGTGGGCAGAACAGATGATTAAAGATGGTAAAGCATACGTGGACGACCAGTCAGCAGAAGAGATAAGTCGCCAACGGGGAACAGTGACCACACCGGGCATTGAAAGTCCTTTCCGTAAACGTACACCCGAAGAAAACCTTGATTTGTTCAGAAGAATGCGAAATGGAGAGTTTGAAGCTGGTAGTAGAGTTCTACGCGCAAGAATTGATATGGCGTCGCCAAATATGTTGCTGCGTGACCCCATTATGTACAGAATTATTCATGCTGAACATCACCGCACAGGCGATAAATGGTGCATATACCCAATGTACGACTGGGCGCATGGAGAATCGGACTATATCGAAGGTATTACACACTCTATATGTACTTTAGAATTTGATATACATCGCCCACTTTACGAGTGGTTTCTTGAACAGGTTTACGAAGAGGGACGAAAAAAACCACAACAAATTGAGTTTGCTCGCCTAAATCTCAGCTACACCGTAATGAGCAAACGCAAACTGCTTGAGCTTGTGAAAGATAACCACGTTAACGGTTGGGACGATCCCAGAATGCCGACCATTACAGGAATGCGTCGTCGTGGTTATACGCCGGCTTCTATACGCCGTTTTGCAGAAATGGTTGGTGTTGCCAAGCGCGATAATGTGATTGATTACGGATTATTGGAGTTTTGCGTTCGCGAAGATTTGAACAAAACCGCTCCAAGAATTATGGCGGTGTTAGATCCTGTGAAAGTTATAATCACCAATTATCCCGAAGGTAAAACCGAGTATGTGACCACAGAAAACAATCCCGAAGACGATAGCGCAGGCACACGCCAAATGCCTTTTAGCAGAGAGTTGTACATCGAACGTGGCGATTTTATGGAAAATCCACCTAAGAAGTTCTTCCGTCTCTCAATCGGAAATGAGGTAAGATTAAAATCGGCGTATATTATTAAGGCTGAAAAGATTGTAAAAGACAGCAATGGGGAAATAATTGAAATTCATTGCACCTACGATACCGATAGTCGCAGTGGGTCGGGAACAGAAGCAAGCCAACGTAAAGTTAAATCTACAATTCACTGGGTTTCAGCCCCACACGCTATTGATGCAGAAGTAAGACTTTACGACCGACTATTCTCAGACCCTGCACCCGATAGCCACGAAGATCGTGACTTTAAGGAGTTTATGAATCCCGATTCACTTAAAATAATTAATAATTGCAAGATTGAGCCTGCTTATAGTAACCTTAAACCTGAAACACACGTTCAATTCCAACGAATGGGCTATTTCGTTACTGACAGATATGATTCAAAAGAGAATTCCCTTGTTTTCAACAGAATAGTATCTCTAAGAGACGAGTGGGAAAAATTAAGCAGACAGTAATAAACCAATACAGATAGCTGCTGGATACTGCAGATTACGATGAACTTTGGCTTTATAATAAATGCTCTTGGGAAGATAGCCGTAATAATTGGCTTATTTATGGCAACTTCTTTTGCGTGGGTTGTTTATTATGGTGAGTATCACGTGGTTAAACCCCTGCTGATTTCGTCACTATTTCCAATCGTTCTGGGAATTGTTATGGTGTTGTTTACACGCCACCGCAAAAAAAATGTGAATATGCCCGATAGATATTTAATAGTATCTGTGGCATGGCTATATATAGGAGTTATTGGAGCTTTGCCTTTTTTTATTTCAGGTTATATTCCAAATTTTGTTGATGCTTTCTTTGAATCTGTTTCCGGATTTACGACAACTGGCTGTACAATATTAACAGATATTGAAGCATTACCATACTCACTACTTTTTTGGCGAAGCTTGACACACTGGATTGGTGGAATGGGAATTATAGTATTAGTAATTGCAGTATTCCCAATGTTTAAAGTGTCTGGTTATCAGATATTTTCACTCGAAGCATCAGGTTTGTTAAACCAAAAGCTAAAACCACGTACAACTGATATTGCTAAGTTACTGTGGATTATATACATATCTATTACAGCTATTCTTGTTGTGCTGTTGTTAATAGGTGGCATGAACTTGTTCGAAAGCCTATGTCACGCCTTCGGAACACTTGGAACGGGCGGTTTTTCAACTAAAAATACAAGCATTACAAACTATTCAAGCTTTATTCAATACACAATTGCGATATTTATGGTACTGTCGGGTGCTAACTTTACTTTGTATTATTCTCTTTTTAAAGGCGATTTTAAACGTATTTTTAACAACTCGGAATTAAAATTTTATTTATTGATAATAGGTTTTATTACACTGACAATAACCCTTGTTCTGTTTTTTAAAAACAATTTGGGATTAGAAAACTCTTTTCGCCATTCGTTTTTTCAAGTGGCATCAATAATCACCACAACTGGATATGCCACAGCCGATTATCTACAATGGCCCACACAGGCATGGATTCTTTTGTTCTTGCTTCTTTTTGTAGGAGGCTGTGTAGGCTCTACATCAGGCGGGATAAAAGTAATACGACATTTGGTTGTGTTAAAATATTTAAGAAAGCACGTATCGAACTTGATTCATCCAAATGCTTTGGTTTCGGTAAAAATCAACAAAAAAACAGTACACGATCATCAGGCACAAGCGGTTATTATGTTTATAATGCTTTACCTTACTATTTTTGCGGCAGGGTATGTAATTATGTCAATTTTAGGGTTAGATATGCAAACATCATTAGGCTCTGTTGCAGCATGTTTGGGTTGTGTCGGACCCGGAATAGGCACGGTTGGACCCGCTGCTAACTTTTTTCATATTCCCGAATTTGGAAAGATTACCCTAAGTATCCTTATGATTGTAGGCAGACTTGAACTGTTTACGTTTATGATTATTTTGATGCCAAGCTTCTGGAGGAGCAATTAGCAATATACAATGAACAATAAACAATGTAAAAAAGGTAACTGACTTAATTTATTCCGATTAAATCAATTACCTTTTCAACCAATAACTCAACTTTGAATTTTATTTCAAATTGTCTTCTGTTTTCTTAATAAACCATTGTATTACATACAAACTTCCAAAAATGAGTATGGGCCACAACA
Organism: Salinivirgaceae bacterium; assembly: GCA_035407925.1. Classification (GTDB taxonomy): domain Bacteria; phylum Bacteroidota; class Bacteroidia; order Bacteroidales; family Salinivirgaceae; genus JAAYQU01. The sequence goes on along the minus strand of DAOOBP010000009.1, from coordinate 28,733 downwards.
GTAGGTTTATTATTTCAGGTAAATATGTCATAATGATAATGTTAAGCGTTAGTATAATTCTGCTTCGTTATTTATCTCCTCCAAATCAATTTTCTTACGACTGATTGCTCTCCATGCAACCCAAATATAAGCTATAACCACTGGTATAAATAGCGATACATAGCTCATTACTTTTAGAGTATAAGGACTTGACGAGGAATTGTAAATCGTTAGCGAGTAGTTCAAATCTGTTGTTGATGGATAAAACGCTGTGTTGTTGTATCCTGCGATTAATAACAGAGCAAGTACAGTTAGGACAGTTCCTCCACCAGAAAACCAAAACGCTTTGTCGCTGAGTTTAAAAATACCTAAGTAAATTCCGTAAAGAACTAACAAGACTCCGGCAAGGAAAATTACCAAAACTAACGGCATTTCTAAAAAGTTAGTCAGATATTTATTTGCCTGCATAAAAACGTTTCCTGTAACGGGGTCAACTGCAAAGCCGTCTCGTAAAAGCAACCAGATTACAAAAGGCAGGAACACCAACAAGAAAGGTATTACGTTGATAATCAGTTGCTTTTTTATTCTTCCTTTTATCGCCTCGTTATCAACAGAGTATAGAAAATAGAGAGCTCCTAAAATTCTGGCAAGGAAGAAAACTGAAAGCCCAAGCAGAAGATTATGCGGATTTAAAGCTGCTTCTAATCCATGTGCTGCGCCTTTCCACTGCGAAATCACAACCGACTCTTGACTGTCAATATTGGTTATATTCATTTTCTCAACCAAAAACTCACTTCCTGTAAAGAATGTCGCAACAGCTGTGCCTAACAAAATAGTGCCTAATAAACCGTTTACTATTAAAAAAATATCGTAAGTTTTTTGCCCTAACAAGTTGTTTGCTTTGGATCTAAATTCATACGAAACAGCTTGGATTACAAACGAAAACAGTATTAATATCCAAACCCAATATGCACCTCCAAAACTTGTAGAATAGAAGAGAGGAAAAGATGCAAAAAACGCTCCACCAAAAGTTACCAATGTTGTAAAGGTCAACCCCCATTTTCTTCCCAGGGCACTAACAAGCATGTTTTTTTCGCTTTCGGTTTTTCCTAATGCGTGGAAAAGTGTTTGACCTCCTTGAACAAACATCAAGAAGACTAATATTGCTCCTAGCAGTGATACTATTAGCCACCAATATTGCTGTGTGAAAATATATGAATTAAACATGACTATTTTTCTCCTTTTTCTTTAGGTCCTGATTTTATTTGACTTATCATAATACGTATCTCGGCAATCACAAGTATGGATAGCGTAACTGCAAACATCCAAAAAGTAATTTGTACCACGCTTGAATCAATATGCGACACGGCAGCCATCGTAGGCATAATATCTTGAATAACCCATGGCTGACGACCTAGTTCGGCTACAACCCAACCAGCTTCAGATGCCACATATGCTAAAGGAATTGTGAACAGCGATATTATCAACAACCATTTGTGTTTTGTTATTTTGTTTTTATATAACAGATATATGTGTAACGCAAATAGCAAAAGGAAAAAGAACCCTAACCCTACCATTATTCTAAAGCTGTAAAATGCAATAGGAACATTGGGTATAAGGCTTTTAACATCGTTAAAATAGCCATACCCGAAATATTGAAAATTATCTTTTAATATTGTTAGTTGTGTATTGGCTTCGTTAGTATCTTGAGCCTCTTTGGCTTTGGTATAAGCCGCAAGAGCGTTTATTGCAAGTTTCCCACGATCTATTTTCTCTTGCGCAGAGAGTGCAATACTTTTTGTACCATCCTCTCCTACAATTTCATAGCCACCCTCAATAATATCTTTTATTCCAGGAACATACGCATCTAAACTTCTATAGCCTAAAAAACTAAGCAGTTTAGGAATCTCAATTTTCATTATATGCGGATCCTTGTCATCATCATATTCTTTCCCGGGCGTGAGTACTCCAACAGCTATTAGCCCCGCACCAGACTCACCTTCGTACAACCCTTCCATGGCGGCAAGTTTCATTGGCTGTTTTTGTGCTACTTGATATGCACTTCCGTCTCCTGTCCAAACAAGGAAAATACCTGACAACAATCCAAAAATAGATGCTACTGCAATACTTTTTTTAGCCAAAGCAGTTTCTCGCTTTTTCAGTATATACCACGAACTTACACCAATAACAAAAATAGAAGCCAAAACATATCCCGATGTTATTGTGTGAAGAAACTTATTGATAGCTACCGGTGAAAAGAGAACTTCCCAAAAATTTAGCATTTCGTTACGTGCAGTATCGGGATTGAAATGCATACCTGCAGGGAACTGCATCCAGCCATTTGCTACGAGAATCCACAGCGCTGAAAGGCTTGCTCCAAATGCAACTAACCACGAAGAAAGTAAGTGGAATTTTTTATTCACTTTATTCCAACCGAAAAACATTACCGCAATGAATGTCGATTCTAAGAAAAAAGCCATAATGCCTTCAATGGCGAGCGGCGCTCCAAAAATATCTCCAACAAACCATGAGTAGTTGCTCCAGTTTGTGCCAAATTCAAATTCGAGAATAATTCCTGTGGCAACGCCAATTGCGAAATTTATTCCAAATAGGGTCATCCAAAACTTGGTTATTCTCTTCCACTCTTCTTTGCCTGTTCTTACATATATTGTTTCCATAATAGCCACAATATACGACAGCCCTAAAGTCAATGGAACAAATAACCAGTGATACATTGCGGTGAGCGCAAACTGCGCACGACTCCAATTCACTAACGAAAAATCAAAATTTTCCATGATATGTTATTTGTTTGCTGATTTCGTGAGGTTTTCAATAACGTGTTTGCTACGTTCCTCATCGTTATCGAAGTTGTTTTTTAAATAGTTGGGGAAAAATATTAACTTCAATATTAAAAACATTATAATTAATTTGATAGTAATGAGTAGCCACAATCTCTTTCCGAGCTTACCCATATTTTTGAAGCCATCAAAATATAAGTGCCAAGCCTTTGAAAAAAAACTCTTTATACTCATGCTTTAAATTTGATACAAAGTAATACCAATTGTAATTTAAAAATTGTCCAATATTTTTTTAATTATACAATTGTAAATACTGATGTTACAGACACATAGTTCAAACAAACGATAGTGAAATTTGGGCTATAGTAGCTGTGCAATCGGTATAACACTTATACTCACAAATTGTTGCAAGAATAACCATTTTTAATGATATTTTGCACAACAAATTCAAAAGAAGTAGAGATAAAAACAGTTGATTATTCTCTTATATTCTGATTCTTTTCTAAGTGCTTTATCAGGTTATTAAAAAATAAAATTTTTAACACAAATCCAGTTGATGTAAGGTTAGTGGTTACGAAACTTTCACCACTTTCGATTGTCCAAATACGTTCCCAAATATGTTTTTCTAATTTTAAATCCTCTTCATCCGACAGCGCTTTTTGTTGCCTATCATCGTCTCCGTAGATTTTATGAATCATATTAATAACTTTTTTCATAGACTCTACGGAAGGTTCTACGTTTTTAGAGTAAAACTTTACATTAATTGGATTACTGCCTGTAAAACTATGTTTATCGAAAAAAACACGGAGTTGAATAGTATCAAAACATTCTAATTCAACCCATGGTAGCTGTTGCTCGTAAACCGCTGCAAACATTGATTCCGTTTCATCATACTTAACTTCCTTATAATCATCGTGAAAGAACGAGACAATATCGTAAGTAAAAAGATCAAGAATATTTTTTGCCCTACTTGATTTGTCGAAAAAACCCATGCTATTTTTTTTTCTTACAGTTTTATGTTTGCCAATGACTGAATAACGCATAAACAATTACAAATGTTCTAAAAGTTGCAATTATTTTGATGAAAATTAAATAATTAGTGTTTATAGGTGTTATTATTTGTATAAAACGATATTTATTACGAATTGCTTTTACTGGTTGTAAAAAACATAAAACATGTCCTGTCAAGACTCTATTAATCAATTAAATACAAACTGTTCATAATGACTTATCCCCACTCAAGCAAATACTTATTGAAAAAATAGTATTTTTGCCCCTTAGATAACAAATAATTTCATGGCACTAAAAACTGCTATTCCAAAGGGTACACGCGATTTTAATCCCACCGAGATGGGACGGCGCAACTATATTTTTGATGAGATTAAAACAGTGTATCGTCTATACGGCTTTGAACCAATAGAGACTCCAAGCATGGAGCTTTTATCGACACTTTTAGGTAAATATGGCGAAGAGGGCGATAAACTGCTCTTTAGAATTTTAAATTCAGGTGATTTTCTGAAAGATGTATCTCAAGATGACTTCGCTGCAAAAGATCTGGCAAAAATATCTGGGTTGATGTGTGAAAGAGGCTTACGTTATGATCTTACCGTTCCTTTTGCACGATACGTTGTACAACATCGTAACGAAATAGTTTTTCCTTTTAAACGCTACCAAATACAACCCGTTTGGCGTGCCGACAGACCACAGAAAGGTCGCTATCGCGAATTTTATCAGTGCGATGCAGACGTAATAGGTTCAGACTCACTGATCAACGAAGCCGAGTTTGTTATGATAATGGACACACTATTTGGTAACTTGGGCATTCGAACGAACATAAAAATCAACAATCGTAAAATATTGTCAGGCATGGTGTCGCTGATTAATAGAGACGAAATGCTGACAGAGATAACCACTGGTATTGATAAACTTGATAAAATTGGAATTGATGGCGTTCGTAATGAATTGATAGAGAAAGGAATGACTGATAAAGAGTTTAAAAAAATCAAACCTTTATTGACTCTTAGTGGCGACAATCGCAACAAAATTGAGGTTATGCGCGCTACGTTCAATTCCATTTCTGAGGGTCAAAAAGGCATTGATGAGATCGAAGTGATTTTAAATTTACTCAGTGGCTATAATTTTAAAAATCAGTTTGAGTTTGACCTTTCACTTGCACGCGGATTAAACTACTACACAGGCTCTATCTTTGAAGTTAAAGCTGTTGATGTAGAAATTGGCAGTTTGTGTGGCGGAGGACGCTATGATAACCTTACAGGAGTGTTCGGACTTGATGGAGTTTCTGGAGTGGGAATTAGTTTTGGCGCCGATAGAATTTACGATGTATTAGAGGCGCTTAATCTGTTTCCCGAATCAGTATCGCACTCTGTAAAAGCGATTTTTGTAAATTTTGGCAATAATGAAGCGCAATACTGTTTACAAAAGGCTACACAAATCAGACAAGCCGGAATTTCTGTTGAAGTGTATCCAGAACCTGCAAAAATGAAGAAACAGATGTCGTACGCTGATTCAAAAAAAATACCTTTTGTGATTTTTGTAGGAGAAAACGAAATGAAAAACAATTTGTTTACCATAAAAAACATGAGTAGTGGCGATCAGCAAACAGTCAACTTTGATAATATCATTGAAATATTGAAACAAAATTAAAACCTTAACTAATATGGATAATACACATTTTATATCCCCCGAAAACCTTGGTTTTCATTTAATTGAAGAAATTATTGAAAACGAAATGCAACTTGCTTTGTCTGATGAAGCCATTAAACGCATAACACGTTGTCGCGAATATTTAGACAAAAAAGTAGAATCACATCCACACCCCATATATGGCGTAAACACAGGATTTGGTTCACTTTGTAACGTTAGCGTTTCAAAAGAAGACCTTTCTACCCTACAAAAAAACTTAGTAATGTCGCATGCTTGCGGTACAGGCAGTATTGTTAATCCCGAAATTGTTCAGCTTATGTTGCTTTTAAAAATACATGCACTGTCGTTAGGGCATTCGGGGGTACAGGTTAAAACCGTGCAGCGTTTAATAGACATGTACAACAATAAAATTTACCCTGTTGTATTTGAACAAGGCTCATTAGGAGCTTCCGGCGACCTAGCTCCACTTGCACATATGTGTTTACCTCTTTTAGGTTTAGGTGAAGTTATCTATAATGATGAAATTTGTGACTTTGCAGATTTAATGGATGAATTTAATTGGGAACCTATTGAACTGCAAAGCAAAGAGGGTCTTGCTCTACTTAACGGAACACAGTTTATGAGCGCTCACGCTGTTTATTCCCTATTGCGTTGTTTTCGTTTGATTAATTATGCCGATATTATTGGTGCGCTGTCACTTGAGGGATTTGATGGACGTATAGAGCCATTTTTCGAACATTTACACACCATAAGACCACATCAAGGTCAGTTGGAAACAGCCGAAAATATCAGAGCTATATTAGAAGGCTCAGAAATAATTGCACAACCCAAAAAACATGTTCAGGACCCGTATTCATTCCGCTGTATGCCGCAGGTACACGGCGCAACAAAAGATACTTTGAAATATGTTGCGAATGTTGTTCTTACTGAAATTAATTCGGTTACAGACAATCCTACAGTTTTTCCCGATGAGGATCAAGTACTTTCCGGTGGCAACTTCCATGGTCAACCCCTGGCTTTAGCGCTCGATTTTCTTGCAATAGCAATGTCTGAGCTTGCAAATATTAGCGAACGGCGTACCGCACAATTGATATTCGGTTTAAGGGGGTTGCCTGAGTTTTTAGTTGCCAATCCCGGTTTGAATAGTGGATTTATGATACCACAATATACTGCAGCAGCTATTGTTAGCCAAAACAAAGGACTTTGCATGCCTGCATCGGTTGATAGCATTGTTTCCAGCAATGGACAAGAGGATCACGTAAGTATGGGCGCAAACGCGGCAACAAAGCTTGTTAGAGTAGTTGACAACGTTGAGACTGTTTTAGCTATAGAGTTATTTAACGCTGCACAGGCTGTTGAGTTCAGAAAACCACTGAAAACTTCGCCTTATTTGCACAGGTTCTTGACCCAATATCGTTCGCATGTCGAGTCGGTACAAGATGATAAGGTAATGTTTACCGAAATAGAAAAGAGTGTACAGTTTTTAAGTAGCGGACGTTTTAGCTACCTTGAATAATTTCAAGCTGAACACAAATAGCGCTGATTAAACGGATTTTACACAGATTTTTTATAATTCTTTTTCTGTTAGAATCTGTTTAATCTGTGTGTCCTGAGTTCTAATTGTTAAATGATAATTACTTTCAGTTTTCAACACTTCGGCTACGCTCACTTCGACGGTTATTGAGCGCAGTATTTCGGCAGACTCAATAACCATCGAAATACTCTGCTCAGCGACCAAGTGCACCACTTTTAACTTTTAACTATTTGCTAATTGTTCATTATAGATGTTGTAGTTTTCATCATCAAAACAAACAAATATAACTCTCTTAATCTGTTTTGCTATTTTACTAAATGATTTTACAGCTTTAATTGCAACTGTGGCAGCCTCTTCTTTCGGATAACCATAAACCCCTGTACTTATATTTGGGAAAGATATGGTTTCAACATTAAGTGTTTCAGCAAGTTTAAGACTTTCGGTATAGCTACTTGCTAACAATTGAGGCTCGTTTTGCATGCCACCGCGCCATATTGGACCAACGGTATGTATCACATATTTGGCAGGCAAATCTCCTGCATTAGTGTAAACAGCACTTCCCGTTGGGCAACCACCGTGCGTTTCTCTTATTTTGGCACACTCTTCGGCTATTATTGCGCCACCTTTACGGTGTATTGCGCCATCAACGCCACCGCCGCCAGCTAAACGACTGTTTGCTGCATTCACAATTGCATCAACTGCAATTAAAGTAATGTCTCCTTTTAATAACTCGATTTTCATACGTCTATAATTTTTTCGGTCTAAGGTTGTATGGAACTCACATGTAATACAGTTAAAAGTTAAAAGTAGAGGCGGTGTCTCATAAGTGCCCAACTGCTGCGTTACTTCGATATTTGTGCTCAGTCACGTACTTTATGTACGCTCCTTCGCCCTCAATCTCAGTGCCTTGCATTTGGACACTTCTGAGACACCTTACCACTTTTTTGTAAAATGAGACTTTTGATACAGCCTCTGTACAAAAGTTAAAAAACACTTTCTCCTTTCTCCTTTCTCACTTCAGCTCTGCTCAGTGCATCGCCTTGTACCTTCACAGAAGTTTGGCATGTTCGTTTCATATATCCAAAACTGTTAATTATTAACTGATTTTGCCAAATATAAAGAGAAAATGGCATTTACTAACAGAATTAAACAAAAAAAAGAAATAACTTTAATTTTGCGCTTACGGTTTAATAATTTTAATAACTTTACGAGCTGTAATCTAACTTTTTTAATAGTTTGAAATGCAATTTGTTTTACATAATTTTAAAATAAAAACACAAGAAAAATGAGTACAAATAAAGTGAAAACAAAAGGAACAGGTTGTCTGGCTTCTGTATTGATTATAATTCCAATACTGATAATATTTTTGGTTCTTGGTATTATGGCTTATTCGAGCTACAACGGAATGGTTTCCTCTGAGGAGTCTGTTGATGCACAATGGGGTAAAGTTGAGTCTAATTATCAACGCAGATTAGATTTAGTTGAGAATTTAGTTTCTGTGGTAAAAGGTTATGCAGGTCATGAAAATACAACTTTAGTTGGTGTGATTGAGGCTAGGTCCAAAGCAACAGGAATTAATATTTCAGGCGGCGATGGTCTAACTCCTGAAAATATTGAGCAATTTCAATTAGCACAAGATGGACTTTCGTCGGCATTGTCACGTTTGATGGTTGTTGTTGAGCAATATCCTGATCTTAAGGCTTCTGAGAATTATCAGAGACTTATGAATGATTTAATGCAAATCGAAAAGGATATTTTGATAGAGCGTAACGCTTTTAATGACGAGGCGCGGAAATACAATACCTATATACGCAAATTTCCAAAAATAATATTTGCTAAGATGTTCGGTTTTAATGTGAAAGGATATTTTAAAGCATCAGAGGAGGCTCAAAAGGCTCCTAAGGTTGGAATGTAAATCAATTAACAATGCTTGCATTGAGCATAGCGTTGTACTGAGCGAAGTGTCGAAGTGAGCAATTAGCAATGTGGTGCATTTGGTCGCTGAGCGAAGCCGAAGTGTACAATTAACAATTAACATTTATTAAATGAAGATTATTATTGGAGGTGCGGGTGCAGTAGGATATCAAATAACCAAAATGTTATCCGGCGAAAATCACGAAGTTGTTGTTGTTGATATTGATGAAGAACCCTTAAATGCCCTGTCTTCTCTATACGACGTTTTGACAGTCACGGGTTCTATTACTTCATTTAACGTACTTAAACAGTCTGGTGTAAAAAATGCGGATCTTTTTGTTGCAGTCGCTAGCAATATGGAAGTCAATATGATGGCATGTATTTTAGCCAAACGTTTAGGAGCACAAAGAACTGTTGCCCGAATTGACAGCGCTGAGTATTTAAATCCAATGAATCGCTCGCATTGTATAGGTATGGGTGTTGATGCTTTAGTTTATCCACAAATGTTGGCTGCACGCGAGATAGTTAACCTTTTGACACAGACAGGAACTAGCGAGGTTTTCAACTTCTCGCAAGGAATGCTTTCACTGCATGTAATTAAACTCAACAAGAATGCCTCAGTTATCAACAGAACTATAGTCGAAGCCACACAGGTCGAAGAGAAACTTTTGTATCGCGTTGTTGCGATTACTCGTGATGGAGAAACAATAATACCGCGTGCGTCAGATGTTTTTAAAGAGGGCGATGTTGTTTATGTAATTGCTAATCAGAAAGGTATATCTAAAATTACTAAATACAGCGGGCACGAAAAACTTGAGCCTGAAAATATCATGATTCTCGGAGGTGGACGTATAGGGTTCAGAACCTCAAGCGTTTTGGAGAAAACAGCAAACGTAAAACTGATTGAGTATGATAAAAGCAGATGTTTTGAACTAACAGATATGCTTTCAGAGAGTCTGGTTATTCATGGAGACGGGCGTGATACTGAAACTCTTGTGCAAGAAGGTATTGAAAATATGGATGCTTTTATTGCAGTTACAGGCGATAGCGAAATAAATATACTTACCTGTTTGCAAGCAAAAAAAATGGGTGTTAGAAAAACTATTGCAGCAGTTGAAAGTATCGACTATATCAGCTTGACTGAAAATATGGGGATTGATGCGATAATTAACAAAAAGTTGATAGCAGCAAGTTATATTCTTCGATTTACCATAAATGCAGACGTATCCTCTTTTATGAGCTTAACGGCAACCGATGCCGAAGTTTTTGAATTTATTGTGAGACCCGGTGCAAAAATTACTAAAGGAAAACTCAAAGAGATAAACTTCCCAAAAGATGCGGTCATTGGGGGATTTATCAGAAAAAAAACAGCTTTCACCGCAGACGGCAACACACATATCAAGGCAAATGATCATGTAGTTGTTTTTTCGTTGTCAACAGCAGTCAATAAACTCGAAGAGTTTTTTAATTAATCATGCTTAATCGAAAATTCATAATCCATATACTCGGCATTTTACTTATTGTTGAGTCGATTGTTTTATTCATTTCAGCCCTTGTTTCGTATTACTACAACGAGTCTGATATAAAAACCTTTATATTAAGTGGTTCTATTACTTTTGTTGTAGGATTATTGTTTTTTTTACCGACGTTAAAAAGTAAACGTGTTGTTAGCAGAAGAGATGGATACGTGATTGTAAGTTTGGTTTGGATCGTTTTTTCCATATTTGGATGTTTGCCGTATTTTTTTGGAGGATATTTACAAAGTTTTACCGATGCATTTTTTGAAACTATTAGTGGATTTACAACAACGGGAATAACAACTGTTAATGATATAGAGTCGTTGCCACACGGGATTTTGTTCTGGCGTTCATTAACTCAATGGATAGGTGGCATGGGTATTATTGTTCTTAGCCTTGCTATACTGCCATTTTTCAATGTTGGGGGACTTCAACTATTTTCGGCAGAAGTTACAGGGATTACTTTTGAGAAAATAAGACCGAAGCTCAGTGATACAGCAATAAATTTGTGGACAATTTATCTGCTTTTTACTCTGCTTGAAGCCGTTATGCTTAAAATTGCTGGTATGACCACTTTCGATGCAATTTGTCACTCTTTTACAACTATGTCCACCGGTGGTTTTAGCACGAAAAACAGCAACATAGCTTATTTCAACTCCCCACAAATAGAATACACGATAATTGCATTTATGTTTATCTCAGGAATTAACTTTAGTGTGCTGTACTATGTACTAACATTTAAGTTTTCGAAAATAAGAAAAAACGAAGAGTTGTTTTTTTACTTTATAATCACAGCTCTGTTTGCAATTATTCTGTTCGCCCCTTTGCTACATTCTCCAGTTAAAGCTACTGCCAGTCTCCGTTCAGTACTGTTTCACACAGTTTCGATAATTACTACCACAGGTTTTGTAATGTCAGATTTTGCACTATTGTCAACATTTACTGTCAACATTGTGTTTCTATTACTATTTATCGGAAGCATGACGGGCTCGACCGGAGGAGGAATAAAAATTATTCGAGTGACAGCTGTAATAAAAAATATTTATTTCGAAGTGCGCAGGATAATTCACCCAAGAGCAGTTATTCCCCTGCGTTTGAACGGCAAGTCCATACCATCTAATTTGGTAGGCAACATTTTGGTTTTTGTTATTGTTTATATCATAATTTTTATAATAGGAGCAATTGCTTTAACATTTCTGGGATTCAATTTTGAAACAGCCCTTGGAGCCTCATTAACTTCACTTAGTAATGCAGGACCAATACTTGGCAAAGTGTCGGCGCCACTTAATTGTGCAGAATTTCCCGTAGCTGCTAAATGGATAATGTCATTGCTTATGTTAATTGGCAGACTTGAAATTTTTACGGTTTTGGCATTGTTTATGCCCAGCTTCTGGAAAAAATAATATAGTAAATTGGTGAAAACAACAATAATTTTATGATATTTGAGGGTTTGATTGTTTCTATTTCGAAACCATGAAACGTGCATAGTAATCAAAATATAATATTAATAGATTGATTATAAGGTATATTGCTTTTATATAACCCTAAAGTTAAAAATTTTAAACATATAAAAAGATGAGAACATTTACACTATTATTATCTATGCAACTGTTTGTATTACAGATATTTGCACAAAACTTAGTTTTGGTGCCAACTAAAAACTTTACCGAAACAAAAGCAATGTTTCAAAAAGATTATCTAACAATACATTACTATTGTGATGAATTTGTTATTGGAACAACGTTAAGTGATTTACAAGAAAATCAAACTATTCTTCTTGACCCACACCCATGGCAAGATGATTGTGCATATTACATAGTTTTTGTTGATAATAACGAAAGAAAAGCCGATTATATCAATCAAAATAGAAATAACTTCAAGGTCTTATTCGACAATGAGAATAGCATAATTGTAAAGCTCAATGCTGAACGTCATCAATATATTCAACCAGCTAAAAACGATGGGTTAATCAGAATTTTTAACGATCAAGCAAGATTACCTGAAAACAATATTAGATTTCCTGAAATATCAGAAGTAGATCCCTTTGTTGAAGGACTTTTGCAACGAGTTTCAGGAATAAATCTGACCGCAATGGTTCGGCATCTTCAAGATTATGGTACGCGTAACTCTTATGTTCCTCAATCAATTGAAGCACAAAACTGGATTAAGGGAAAATTCGAAGAACTTGGATTAACAGTCGAACTACAAGATTTTTCAATGCCAGCTGGTCCTGCAAGTGATAACGTAATTGCTACCAAAATAGGAACGAAATATCCTGACGAGGTTGTAATGTTAGGCGCACACTATGATACTCATTCAAATAGCACTAGTCAGCCGGGCGCTGACGATAATGCTTCAGGAACAGCAGCTGTTCTCGAAATAGCACGAATACTAAGTCAATACAGTTTCGATAGAACTATAGTGTTTTGTGCCTTTTCAGGTGAGGAGTACGGATTATATGGTAGTAAAGCCTATGCGCAAAGATGTGCGCAAGAAGGCATGGATATATTCGGATACTTTAATCTAGACATGATTGGATATTTAAAGCCTTCAAGCATAATTATAAAAACATCCCTTATCTACCCGCAATCAGCGCTTGAGTTAGCCCAATTTTACACAAACGTGTGTAGCGTTTATCTGCCATTTTTTGTAGTTGAACCAGGAACATTGATAGGAGGTTCTAGCGATCACGCATCATTTAATAATAACGGTTATATGGGTATTTTTCCTTTTGAAGATGTAAATAACTACAGCCCATATATTCACACTGCAAACGACACAATAGGATTAAGCTATAATAACGTGCAAATGGCAACTATATTTACTAAGGCAATTTTAGCGTCAGTTGCAACAATGTCCAATATGCGATTCCCTCCAAAAAATTTAATGGCTTTGCCGTCAGATAACGTTGTTGAACTCTTTTGGAATTATGTAGCGGACATTTCTTGCTACAAAGTTTACAGAAACGGAACGCTATACGATTCAGTAACAACCAACTATTTTGCCGATTTCGATGTCGTAAACGGGAGATCATATCAATACTATGTCACAGCTGTTTATTCTGATACAAACGCAGAATCTGATAAATCAAATACCGTTACCGTAGTGCCAGCCATTCCTGTAGTACCACCCTTTGTTTGCGATTTTGAAGGAGGCACAACTGGCTGGAATTTTGAGGGAGATTGGGGATTAACAACCACAAACTATCACTCTCCATCAAACTCGCTTACTGAAAGCCCTGACGGCAATTATGGCAATAATTGGAACATTTCAGCAACCTTTGGACCCATTGGATTAATGGGATACACAAGCGCCCAATTAAAGTTTTGGACAAAATACGATATAGAAGCAAACTACGACAATGTTTTTCTTGAGGCGTCCGTTAATGGAAAACAATGGACAAGAATTTGGAAGTTTACTGGATCACAATCAGAGTGGATTGAGAAAAGCTACTCTCTCAACGACTATTTAAACAAATCAATTTATATAAGATTTAGGTTCGTAACCGATGGATCTGCAAATAAAGACGGAATATATATTGATGATTTTGAGATATCAGTAACAGGAGATGGACATGTTCAACCAATAAAATTGTATTCAGGCTGGAACGGTGTGTCAACATTTTTAACGCCAATAAGTTCAGATATTGCTGATATTACGCAATCTATTACAAGTAACCTTGTTGTCATTCAAGACGAAACAAATTCATATCAACCTTCCGCAGGTATTAATACTCTGGAAAATTGGGATACCAATAGTGGGTATAAAGTAAAAGTATCTAATAATACATATTTTCGAATTGCCGGAAGTCAAATAGAAAATAGGAGCGTAAATTTAAAGCAAGGTTGGAACATAATGCCCGTTATTAGTGAATGTTATGTAGATTGCGATGATATTCAGTCTGTTATGCTGATGAAGGAAATAGGTTCAAGTGGCGTATATTGGCTAGCGAAGGATATTACGACTCTTTATTACTTAAAACCTGGAAAGGCATATTATGTGTTTACAACTGAGGATGTTACTATTACCTTCCCGGATTGCAAAGAGGAAAAAACTGTGACAGATTTTAAAGGTACAACAAATTATCCATGGGAATTGGAAAAACCAAGCGGAAACTCGCATGTTATTGGTATTTCAAAAAAGGCTTTACAGGGGTTTTCTGTCGGCGATAAAATAGGTGTCTTTACTAGTCGGGGCAAATGTGCAGGAGCAGTAACTATTGAAAGTTTAGGTTATAATATTGTATTGGTAGCATTTGCAAAAGACACAACCGATACCAACTCTAATGGATTTGTTGATGGAGAATCGATGAAATATAGGATTTATAAAAATTCAACAGATTCAACTTATGATTATTGGGCAGAATATAATACCGATATGCCCGATTCAAGTAAATTTAATTCAGAAGGAGTGTCGTTTGTAACAAAATTTAATGAGGGGAGTGTTAATATACATAGTATTGAATATAAGGTAAGTATATATCCAAATCCTGCAAAAGAGAGCCTGTTTATTGACTTGCCCGATGAAAACCAAGCTAAGCTCGAAATAATTTCGATTTCGGGACAGATTGTACAAACTAAATTTATTAGGAAAAAAGCACAAATTGAGGTTTCATCATTGCCTAAGGGCGTATATTTCCTAAAAATAATGAGTCATAACCAAGTTATTGTGGAGAAAATAGCAATTAGCAATTGAGTTAAAAGTTGAAAGTTTGTAAAGCGGTGCACTTAGCGAAGTCGAAGAGAAGTGAAAATCAAAATCCAAGGGCTGTATTTTGCAAAAATAAATGCCACCCCATTTGAGGTGGCATTTATTTAAAGAGTCGATTATTAGTCGTTGATAACTTCAACGTTAACAGCGTTCATGCCTTTTTTCCCGCGCTCAACTTCAAAGCGAACTTTGTCGTTTTCACGAATTTTGTGGATTAAACCAGTTTGGTGTACAAAAATATCTTCGCCACCCTCGTTTGGTTTAATAAAGCCGAAACCTTTTGCTTCGTTGAAGAATTTTACTGTTCCTTCTCTCATGATTGTAATAATTAATTGTATTAAAAGTATTTAAAAAAGTTTCAAATTAATGGCTGGTAAAAACATTAACCGAAACTAATTGAATGTTAATGGATAATGTTGCTTTGGACTTCTGTTGTGCCAAAACTAGTTAATGAGAAAAGAAACCTAAGAAAAACAAATTATTCTGTTGAGAATCTTACTACAATCCCTAATTTTACTACCAAAATTTGCAACAAAGGTAAAGTAAATTTTTACGTTTCCAAACTATCGTTTGAAAAATCGTAAAATATTTTATAAAACAATTATGGTTAATAAGAATAAATTTCATAATTTTGCAGTTCTAAATAAAAAAAAGAATAATTTAATAATAGATTTAATATGTACTTAACAAAAGAGAAAAAGGTTGAAATTTTTTCAAAGTATGGGAAATCAGAGAAAGACACAGGAGCAGCAGAATCGCAAATAGCTCTTTTTTCTCACAGAATTTCGCATTTAACTGAACATTTGAAACAAAACAAAAAAGATTTCAGTACTCAAAGGGCATTGTTGACCTTAGTTGGAAAAAGACGTCAGCTTTTAGACTACCTAAAAAAGAACGATATCTCTAGATATCGGGCTATTATTGCTGAACTTAACTTGCGTAAATAAAAAAAAAGGCAATGAAAATTGCCTTTTTTTGTAAAATAACAAAAAAACGAACACACATAAAGGTACAAGGTGCAAGGCGGTGCACTGAGCTTGTCGAAGTGTGCAAGGAGCAAGGACAAAGTACTTTTAACTTTCAACTTTTGTAGAGACAGGGCTGCCCTGTCTCTACTTTATAAACTTTTAACTTTTAACTTTTAACTAAAAAATATGAATATTGTAAGAAAACATATCCCACTACCAGATGGAAGCGAAATAATATTAGAAACCGGCAAATTGGCAAAGCAAGCTGATGGAGCAGTAGTACTTACATGCGGAAAAACGATGTTGTTGGCAACAGCTGTGTCGGCAACTGAAGCGAAAGAAGATGTCGATTTTATGCCTCTTTCTGTTGAGTATAGAGAAAAGTTTGCTGCTGCAGGACGTTTTCCGGGAGGCTTTACTCGTAGAGAAGGACGTCCAGGAGATTCAGAGATATTGGTAGCCAGACTTATCGATAGGGCTTTAAGACCATTGTTCCCAGACGATTTTCATGCAGAGACATTTGTCACAGTTGAACTAATCAGTTCTGAAAAAGATATCTCTCCCGATGCATTAGCAGGACTGGCAGCATCGGCAGCTATCTCCGTTAGCGATATACCGTTTAATGGTCCAATTTCAGAGTGTCGAGTTGCACGTATAGACGGCGAATTTGTTATCAACCCAAAAGTATCTGATTTAGAGCGTGCTGACATTGACTTAATTGTCGGTGCAACCATGGAAAATATTATGATGGTCGAGGGCGAAATGAAAGAAGTTGACGAGATGGATATGCTTCAAGCTCTCAAAGTTGCACACAATGAGATTAAAAAACATTGCCAAGTCCAAATGGATATGGCTAAAGAGCTTGGAATTGTTAAACGTGAATATTGTCACGAAGAGAATGACGAGGAATTGCGTAAGAAAGTTTGGGACGAATGTTATCAAAAAGCCTACGATATCGCTTCTAAAGGCAATCCATGTAAAAAAGAGAGAGCCGAGGCTTTCGATGCTATTAAAGAGGAGTTTTTATCGCAATATACTGAAGAGGACGAAGTTAACGAAGCTCTTGTAGGACGTTACTATCACGAAGTAGAGAAAAAAGCCGTCAGAGACTGTGTACTAAAAGAACGCAAAAGATTAGACGGCAGAAAATTGGACGAAATACGACCAATATGGTGTGAAGTTGATTACTTGCCAGCGACACACGGCTCTGCAATTTTTACTCGAGGAGAGACCCAATCTTTAACTACAGTTACTTTGGGAACAAAATTAGACGATAAATTAGTCGATGAGGTTACACGTCAGGGATTTGAAAAATTCTTGTTGCATTATAATTTTCCACCATATTCGACAGGTGAGGCAAAACCGTACAGAGGAACCGGTAGGAGAGAGGTAGGGCACGGTAATCTGGCTTATAGAGCTCTGAAACCAATGATCCCGAACGAAGATTTTCCTTACTCCATACGAGTAGTTTCTGATATTCTCGAGTCAAACGGCTCAAGTTCAATGGCTACCGTATGTGCTGGCACATTGGCGCTTTTAGATGCTGGTGTAAAAATAACAAGACCCGTTTCGGGAATCGCTATGGGCTTAATTACAGATGGCGACAAATACGCTGTTCTCTCTGATATTCTCGGAGACGAAGACCATCTTGGAGACATGGACTTTAAAGTCACTGGCACTGTTAATGGTGTTACAGCCACGCAAATGGATATAAAAATTGACGGATTACCATACGAGATACTCGAACAAGCCTTGCAACAAGCTAAGCAAGGGCGTTTGCACATTTTATCAAAAATGTTAGAGGTAATGTCAGAGCCACGTCCGGATTTTAAACCACACGCTCCCAGAATTATACAAATGACGATACCGAAAGATTCTATTGGAGCATTAATAGGACCGGGTGGAAAAGTAATACAGGAGATACAACGCGTAAGCGAAACAGTAATTACTATTGAGGAGACCGAAGGAAAAGGTATTGTGGAAGTTGCTGCATTCAATAATGAATCTATGAACAAAGCTATTGCGATGATTAAAAATATAGTAGGTGTACCAGAGGTTGGAAATATTTACAAGGGCAAGGTTAAGTCAATTCAATCATACGGAGCTTTTGTTGAAATAATGCCAAACAAAGATGGCTTGTTACATATTTCTGAAATGGAGTGGCGTAGATTAAATAAAGTTGAAGAGGTGATGAAAGTAGGCGATGTTATTGATGTTAAGTTGATTGATATTGACGATAACGGAAAACTAAAACTTTCACGCAAAGTATTACTGCCTAAACCTGAAGGTAGAGAAATGAATAAATAGTAAATTTGTTTCTAGTTATAAAGTTTATTTAAAAAAAAATATGCCAAAGCCTAAATTTTACACAAGTCTATTATTTGGCATGTTGTTTTGCACGGTATTAGACCGATAAATTTATTAACAAATATAAATTATTAAAGATTTGTCACTATTTTAGTAGTGGCAAATCCTTTTTTTCTTGTCGAATTTTTATAACTTTATGCACAACTAATACCAATTGTAATTTAAAAATTGTCCAATATTTTTTAAATTTTACAATCGGTATAATACTGAGTTGCGCTCTATAATGAAATAAAATGAGAAATTACGGATTTCTAATTTCTAATTTCTAATTTTTTAAGAAACGGTAACCATGGCTAAAACAAAGAGACAAGTTGAAGAAAATCAGTCCATAATTGTAGATGGAAAAGTACCCCCACACGATATTGAAATTGAAAAAGCCGTGTTAGGCGCACTGATGTTAGACAAAGGTGCATTAAATGATATAGTTGGACTTTTAAAAGAGTCGTGTTTTTACGGCAAGGGACATGACAAAATATTTAAAGCCATAACGGAGATGTTCGACAATGATTCTCCCATTGATATACTTACAGTTAGCAATACTTTGCATAATAAAGGTGAACTTGAGGAAGTTGGCGGTCGTAATTATATTGCTTCGCTGACGGCTGATGTGGCTGGGACACACAACCTAGAATATCATGCTAAAATAGTAGCTCAAAAATATATACAACGCGAGCTTATAAGAGTGGCGTCCGATATTCAAAAAAGAGCATTTGATGAAAGCTACGACGTACAAGAACTCCTTGATTACAGTGAAAATGAAATATTTAAAATATCTGAGGGAAGTATTAAAAAAGATGTTTTACCAGTAAATATTATTCTCAGGGAGTCACTACACCAGATTGAGGCTAATTCAAAAAAAGGAGGAGGTTTAAATGGAGTTCCAAGCGGTTTTACACATTTAGATTATCTTACAAATGGTTGGCAATCATCAGACTTAGTGATAGTCGCAGCAAGACCATCAATGGGAAAAACAGCGTTTGTATTGAGTATGGCAAGAAGCGTATCAGTAGAGCACCAAATACCAGTAGCTTTTTTCAGCTTAGAAATGTCGAGCGTTCAACTTGTTAACAGACTTATTGCTGGAGAGTGTGAAATTAATGCTAACAAACTACGTTCTGGCAATCTCGAAGATTGGGAGTGGCAGAAACTTGAACAACGCTTAAAGAATCTTAGAGATTCTAAGTTATTTATTGATGACACACCCGCCATTTCGGTATCTGAACTTCGAGGAAAATGTCGCCGCTTAGTACACGAGCATAAAATAGAGTTGATAATAATTGACTACCTGCAACTTATGACAGCAGGACAGCAGGCTTCAAGGGAGCAAGAGGTAGCAACTATTTCGAGGTCGCTTAAAGCGTTAGCAAAAGAGCTAAACGTGCCTATTATAGCTCTTTCACAGCTTAATCGAGCGTTGGAAACACGAGCAGGAAATAAAAGGCCGCAGCTTTCTGACCTTCGTGAATCAGGTTCGATAGAGCAAGATGCCGACCTTGTTATATTTATTCACAGACCGGAATATTATAAAATAGATACCGTCTTTGATGGTTCAGACTCTCACGGTAAAGCAGAAATAATTGTTGCCAAGCATCGTAACGGTGCAATTGGTGATATTCTATTAAATTTCAGGTCAGAGTTTGCTAGCTTTACAGATATTAGAGTAGAGGGGATGGCTGATATTAGCAGCTTTGAAAAAGATGTTCCTATTGTTCAGTCGAAAATGAATGATGAGGTTGACGAATTTATCCCAGAGCTTTTACTTCAAAACAACAACGATCTTTTATTAGTTGATGACCCAGACATGCCTTTTTAGACTAAACAATTTTTAAACAATTTTTATTAATAAAACGTGATGATAAAAAAAATATTTTATATTTTTTGCATTCTTAATTTTACAGTAAGTTCTTATGCCACAGGAATTTTGATTCCAATGGATAACGAACAAACAGACCATTTGCGAGCCTATGGAGTTGTTTATTGGGCATTAAATCATGATGTTTCTGGCTGGTGGTTGCTTAACTATCGTGGCGGAAGTTTTCTTTTGCCTTACGCCAAAGAGATTGAGTCGGAATGTCTGATCCGTAATGTGCGATATCAAACAATATCGTCAGCTCAACAGGAGTTGATGCTGCACGAAATTTCGCAGCCCGATGTAAACCAAGATGCGATACAGTTGGATAAAGCCCCGCGCATTGCTGTATATAGCCCCAAAGAGGCTCTCCCATGGGACGATGCAGTTACCCTGGTTCTTACGTATGCACAAGTTCCGTATGATGTATTGTACGATACCGAAATAGTTCTAGGCAAACTGTCGGATTATGATTGGTTACATCTTCATCATGAGGATTTTACAGGTCAGTACGGTAAATTTTATGGAGCGTATGGTCATACGGCTTGGTATCAAAATCAAGTTAAAAATGCTGAAGAAGAAGCGAGAGCTTTAGGATTTTCAAAAGTTTCATTATTAAAGCTTGCGGTTGCCCAAACCATAAAAGAGTATGTTAGAAACGGAGGTTTTTTGTTCGCAATGTGCAGTGGTACAGACTCTTTTGATATTGCATTAGCTGCCGAAGGAGTAGATATTTGTCATCAGGTTTTTGATGGTGATCCATACGATCCAGATATGAATTCAAAGTTAGATTACTCAAAATGTTTTGCATTCACCGATTTTACTTTAGTATTAAATCCCTTAGAATATGAATATTCCGATATTGATGTTACGCAAAGCAGAAGGGTGTCAGAGAGTAACGATGTTTTTACTCTGTTTGAATTTTCGGCAAAGTGGGATCCTGTGCCCACAATGCTTTGCCAAAACCACGAAACTGTTATCAAAGGCTTTATGGGACAAACTACAGCCTTCGACAAGCGTTTAATTAAACCAGAAGTTCTTATAATGGGCGAAAACAAAGCGCTTGACGAAGCACGCTATATTCACGGAAATTTTGGCAATGGCACGTGGACGTTTTACGGTGGTCACGATCCCGAAGATTACAGACATTATGTTGGCGACCATCATACATTGTTGGAATTGTATCCAAATTCGCCGGGATATAGGCTGATTCTCAACAATATACTATTTCCAGCTGCGAAAAAGAAAAAACTTAAAACGTGACAAGCAATTAGCAATTAGCAATTAACAATTAGCAATTACGAATAAATAATTAATTGAATATCAGGGTGTTGTGGAGGCATCATATTATGGCGTCTCTAGGTGAAATAGAAGGAGGCGCCACGTTGTGACTAAAGCAATGAGCAATGAACAATTACGAATTACGAATTACGAATTACGAGTTACGAGTTGGGAACTACTGGCAATTAGAATGCGGATAATTGTGGGTTTAATTGATAATAGCGGAATTGAATCTTAATTTTCCTTAATTTCTTAATGGTTTAAAACAATACGCGATTAGCAATTAGCAGTTAGCAATTACGAATTATGAATGCGGTGCATCACCTTGTCCCTTTCACCTTGTCCCTTTTATACTTCGGCTCAGCCAACGTGTTGTCAACAAATCCTATCACGGTTGTTTTTTACGAAATCACTCCATGAACTTGTCTTTCTTTTGCCATTGTGGATACTCATGCTTTGGTAATAGTGGCAAACAGCCACAGCTAAACCGTCAGTAGCATCATAAAATGATGGCTCATTTTCGATATTGAACATTTTCATTAGCATACCTGACACTTGCTCCTTAGAGGCATTTCCGTTTCCAGTGATTGAAAGTTTTACTTTTAGCGGCGCATATTCGTATATTGGAATCTTATAACTAAGAGCAGCCGCCATTGCAACACCTTGTGCACGACCCAACTTTAACATCGACTGGACATTTTTCCCGAAAAAAGGAGATTCTATAGCCAATTCGTCGGGCGAGTATTGCTCAACCAACATTTTTGTTCGGTCGTAAATATAAGAGAGCTTTAAATAATGGTCTTTAAGTTTACGTAAATCAATAATTCCTAAACTCATAACCTTTAAATCGCTGCATGAGGCATCAAGCAAACCGTATCCCATTATTGTGGTTCCTGGATCGATACCCAATATTATGCGAGACGGTGTTTGTTCCATTTTACTGTCTGTTAATCAATGATGGAAAAACCTGTATATGGTACTAATACATCAGGAATAATTATTCCATTTTCAGTTTGATTATTTTCTAACAAGGCTGCTACAATGCGTGGTAGCGCCAATGCACTTCCATTAAGCGTGTGTACTAAGTTTGTTTTTTTTGTTTCAGTATCGCGATAGCGACATTTGAGGCGATTTGCTTGAAAACTCTCGAAATTTGAAACTGAACTTACTTCCAACCATCGCTCTTGTGCACGTGACCACACCTCGAAATCGTATGTTAGGGCAGAGGCAAAACTCATATCGCCACCACAGAGCCTAAGAATTCGGTAGGGTAATTGCAGTTTTTTTACTAAGCTCTCAACATAATTTACCATTTTTTCATGTATCTCATACGAATTTTCTGGGTGTGAAATACAAACAATCTCTACTTTATCGAATTGATGTAAACGGTTCAATCCTCTGACATCTTTACCATACGAGCCAGCTTCGCGACGAAAGCAGGGTGTGTATGCACAGTTTTTTATGGGTAACTCTTTCTCTTCGAGAATCATATCGCGATATATGTTTGTAACAGGTACCTCGGCAGTTGGCAATAAATATAGGTTATCAGCATTGATGTAGTACATCTGACCCTCTTTGTCTGGAAGATTACATGTGCCAAAACCCGAATCCTCATTTACTAAAATTGGAGGTTGTACTTCTGTATAACCGTTGTTGATAGCTTCATCGAGAAAGAAATTGATTAATGCGCGTTGAAGTTTCGAGCCTCTGTCTTTATATAGAGGAAAACCTGCGCCTGCAATTTTTACACCTAATTCAAAATCAATAATATCATATTTTTTTGCCAAATCCCAGTGTGGAAGGTCGTTTTCTTTTGGTTTGCTTACTGTTCCGCCTGAACGTACTACTTCATTATCTTCAGCAGTGGCACCCATTGGGACTGAAACATGCGGAGTGTTAGGTATTTGAACTAATAAATTTTCAAGAGCCGTTTCTGCTTCTTTTTGAGAGTCTGTTAAGGTTTTAATCTCATCTTTCAGAATTACTGTTTTCTCCCTGGCTGCCTCTGCTTCCTCTTTTTTACCTTCTTGAAACAATTTGCCAATAGTTTTGGATATATTATTGAGTTCGGCAGATGCGTCGTCAGCTTTTTTCTGTGACTCCTTTCTTAAATCATCGGTTTTAATAACTTCGTCAATAAGTTCGATATTTTTGAACTGTTTCTTTTCTAACCCTGCTATTACTTGTTCGTAATTCTCTTTTATTTGTTTTAAAGTTAGCATGTATAAATTGTTTTTTGTTTAGTTTCGAGTCTCCAAAATTAGTTTTTTTTGTCCAGTAAACGATAAAAAAAGAGGATTACTTTTGTAATCCCCTTTTTTCCCGTTTATAAGAATAAACTATTCGATAACTATTAATTGTTTAACAATTGATTTATCGGTTGTTTGAATTTTCACTATATAAACTCCCTGCATGTTACCAGTTGAGATAATATTATTGGAAGGATTTATTTTTTGATTTAAAACCATTTGTCCATTTAGTGAATAAACTGATACCTCCCCAAAATCAACTCCCGAAATTGTAAATGAATCTTTTGCAGGGTTAGGATATATCGAAACAGTTGAGTATTCACTTTCAGATATTCCTACTGGACCGACTGTAAAATGAACAGTACGCTTGACAGCGTATCCAGACTCTGTTTTGGCATTAAGTGACAAACACACAACCGTGCCATCACTCAACGTATAGTCAGGAACAATGCTAATTGTATTCTCTCCGTAAACAAATGGAGTGTATGGTAGAATCTGTCCATCGTGGGTATTCCTGCTTAACTTAATTGCAAAATAGGCATTGTATTCGTTAATGACTTCTCCCTCAGGCGTATATAATTGGATGTTTGAATAAATATCGAAAGGACCATTAGCGGGAGCGCTAGTAGAGCCGTCATACGGATTAAAGCCAATATCAACTGTGTTGTTTACTATGAATTTTTTGGATATGCTTGAGCCTATTATTGAACCGGGAATATTCAAAATCTGTTTATCCCCAGATTTAATTTTTACATATCCACCTCCAGTAATCCCATCTCCATTGCTATCAAATACAGTGAGGGTATAAAAACCATCTTCTAAAAGCAGATCATCTGTTGTTACTGATGTGTTTGTAGGACCTCCGTTAGCTATAATTGTTCCAGCTTCATTTTTTATGTTCCAAGTAGTCTGTCTCGGTTGATAGTCGGGCTTTACCTCTACAGTCAAATTTTTTACAGGTGACGTTGGAGCTAAATTTAAGGTTACACTTAAGCTATTGTTCTGAGGAGAACTATCTTCATTTAGAATGTTAATTATCAACGTATTGGTATTTTGAGCGTCGAAAGTAATCTCAGGTAGCTCTATTTCAAATATTTCTTGATATTGAGGATTTCCGTTCCACGTGTAGCTATGAGCCTGTTCATTGTTCACTTTGTATTCAATATCTAACGATGTTACACTACTTCCTAAACTTTTTACAGAAAATTTAGGCGCTATTCTACCTTCCCACACATCATTAGCTATGGAGTGTCCTACTATTTGGTACTCAAACTCAGGCATGTTAACTAAAGCCGGTTTAATTTGTAAACCCGAAATAATCTCTTGTGTTCCTTCTGCAACGAAAGCTGCAACCCTTAAATTCTCTAATACAATAGGGATTTGATTCAAATGTTCAGGAATAGTGTATGTAAATGTGTTTGAATATAGAGAGCCGGTAGAAGTTTGGGTAATATCTGCTCCCCATTGTCCAGTAATCATATGAATTAAGCGGTTATTATGCTCATAATTGCTACCGCCATTTGCTTGATATGCGTATGTTTTGTCTTGTAAAAGAACAACATTGATTTTATTTGTTGTGGCAGGACTGTTACCAGTATAATAAGCTTCAACATAAACAGAAATTTCTCTGGTTAACAGGTCTATTTCTGCTGTAGCTCCGACATTTACATACGAAGGTTGGGCTAAAATCTGATTTGCGGCGCTTGACCAATAACCTCTACCCATTGCTGTTCCACCTGAAGTCATCGAATAACCAGAAAAAACATGACGATTTACTGTTCCTGCTGGAAAACCTGTAAGACTTGTTTGCCCCATTAGTCCTGTACCAAATGAAGTTCTAAAGTCGGGTTGTCCTGCACTTGGGTTTGCGTAATTACCAGCATGAATAGCAATAATAACAACCCTGGTCGGATTAGCATTATAGATTTGATTTGCAACTGTGGTGCCTTCGGGACAGTATGGACAATTAATACCGGTGTACTGTTCCAAAACCACATTTTTGTTTTGTGGAGTGGTACTTACGATTGTTTGTGCGCTATTAGCTAAAGGTATTAGCGCAAATAGTGCGATAAAAAATTTTTTCATACTAAGTTTTGTTTAATTGTTAATAATAGCGGATAATTGAATGTAAATTGTTTTTAGTATTTTAAGTTAAAATGGGATGTAGTAAATTTACGACAACTATTCTACAAACAATGTTCCATTTTTTTGTTTTTCAAGAAAAAAATGGAACTTTTAATTTAGTTTGTTTACCTAAGTTTTGCGCCAACCTCGCGTTCAAAAGCGTTTATCAGTTTTTTCATAGTGTTGTCAATTTGCTCGTCTTTCAATGTTTTTGTTTCATCTTGCAGAATAAAACTAAGTGCATACGACTTATGCCCTTCGGCTATTTTGTCGCCCTCGTAAACGTCAAACAGCCCGACGTTTTTCAATAACTCTTTTTCGGTTTTTGTGGCTATATCTTTCAGTTTGTCAAACGTTACGTTTTTGTTTATCAGTAGCGCTAAATCACGCCTTACAGCAGGATATTTTGAAATTTCACGGAACTCTATTTTGTTTTGTTTGTATATTTTTAATAAAAGTTCCCAGTCTAATTCAGCATAATATATAGTTGTTGGGATATCGAATAGTTTGTTAAGTTTTTTGTTTAAAACCCATATTTCGCCAAGCTCTCTTTTTTTGCATACAAATTTTAATCCTTCACTGCACATATCATTCTCAACTGATGTTTGTTGTATTGAACTCAAGTCGCTGATACCCATTCTAATAAATATGTTTTCGACAATTGCTTTTAAGTCAAAAAACGATGTGCGTGTCTCGGTTACATTCCAATTTTGCTCGGTTTGATCACCTGTAATAATCAGCGCCAATCTATATCCTTCGGAAAAAGACTTTAGTGATTGTGCAATCTCTTGGTTGTCGCGGAAGTAGGTTTTACCGAATTCGAAGAATTTCATGTTTGGATGTTGCCTGTTGCTGTTAAACCGCAATGTTTCTAATGCTCCAAAAAGTAGCGTTTGTCGCATGCAGTTTAAATCCGAGCTTAATGGATTTATTATCCTAACAAGTTTTGATTCTTCGGATTTATTGAATTGCTCAAAATATGATGATTTTGTTATCGAGTTGTTCATCATTTCATAAAATCCCGATGCTGCCAACATATCGCTGATTTTATCTTGTAATGTTTCAGGGTTTGGTTTTGGGCTTTGTACCGTTGATGACACCATTTTGTCCTGCATTTCAATATTGTTGAAACCGTATATTCGCAATATTTCTTCGGTTATATCCGCCTCCCTTTGTACATCAACGCGATAGGGTGGTACTGAGAGTTTGTAGTTGACTTCGTCTATCTCCTCAACCTCTATTTCTAATGACTTCAGGATAGTTTTAATAGTTTCGGCAGGAATCTCTTTTCCTGTAAAAGCGTTGAATCTGTTTAAATTAAAGCTTATAACAAAGTTCTCGGCTGGCTTTGGATAAACATCAATTATGTTCGATGTGATTTGTCCTCCTGCAAGTTCTTTGATTAAGTTGGCAGCCCTTTTCAGTGCAACAACAACTATATTTGGGTCTGTACCACGTTCATAACGAAACGATGCATCGGTTGAAATACCATGAAAACGTGCTGTTTTACGTACTCTTACAGGGTTAAACCATGCACTTTCCAAGAAAACGCTCGTTGTTTTTTCAGTAATACCGCTTTTTAAACCTCCGAAAACCCCGGCCATACACATTCCCTCTTCGGCATTGCAGATCATAAGGTCGTTGGCGTTTAAGGTACGTTCTGTTTCGTCTAAAGTTGTAAACTTTGTACCTTGTGGTAATGTTTTGATTATTACTTTGTTACCTTTAATGTAATCTAAATCGAAAGAGTGCAATGGTTGCCCTAGTTCGTGCATAATAAAATTGGTGATATCCACAACGTTATTTATTGGGTTTAAGCCTATTGCGACTAACTTCTCTTTAAGCCATTTTGGAGATTCTGTTATTTTAATATTTTCAATTGTTAATCCCGCATATCTAAAACAGCCATCATTATCTTCAATTGTAATGGTTGTGGGATTGGTAGCTTGATCTATTTTAAAGTCAGAGATATCGGGAAAATTGTAACTTCGTTTTTCGCGGATGCTGAAATATGCCGATAAGTCGCGTGCTACACCTACGTGCGACATAGCGTCGGGGCGGTTCGGTGTTAATCCAATAGAGAATATGTAATCGCTTGTAAGATTGTAGTATTCGGCTGCAGGTGTTCCAACAACGGCATCATCAGGTAAAACAAGTATTCCATCGTGTGATGAACTAATTCCTATCTCTCTTTCGGAGCAGATCATTCCCATTGACTCTTCGCCTCTGATTTTAGCTTTTTTAATTTCAAACTCTTTGTCGTCGGTGAATAATTTTGTTCCAACCGTTGCTACAACGACCTTTTGACCTACAGCAACATTAGGTGCGCCACAAACAATTGGCAAAGTATCGGGGTCTCCGATGTCAACTTTTGTAAGGCTTAGATGATCCGAGTTAGTGTGTTTTTTACACTCCAAAACCTTTCCTATAACCAATCCTTTCAATCCGCCTTTGATTGATTCTATCTCTTCAATGCCCTCAACTTCAAGCCCTATAGAGGTTAATATTTCCGCTAAAACTTCGGGGGTTTCTGAAAGTTTAATGTAATTTTTTAGCCAATTGTAAGATATGTTCATTATTGTATGTTTAAATGTGTTTTAATGTTTTCTGTCGATTTTGGCACGACAGTTTGATTAAGCAAAAATATAAAAAAATATTATACGTTTAAAGAGAACACAGATAACACAGATTAAATTGATTTACACGGATTTTTAATGTGTTGCATCTAAGTACATGACAAAAATTTAAAATTATTTGTATATTATTGTAAATGAAGGGT
>DAOOBP010000008.1:0-46282 GCA_035407925.1 Salinivirgaceae bacterium | reverse complement strand
AGTCACTGAACCTGTCGAAGAGTGGTCTTTAAGCGGAGTATTGAGGCTCTGCTCGGTTAGCGTGTAAAACTATTTGTTACATGTTTCTCAAGCCCCTAATTTACAATAATATACAAATAATTTTAAATTTTTGTCATGTACTAAGGTGATCAACAATAAAGGTAGTTAGTAGTGTTTGATAATGTTAAATAAAAATTCTAAATTTGTATGATTTAATTATCGCTATTTTTTTGATTAAACTAAGTAAAAATTAATTAAGCGTAATAATAAAATAGTATTAAACTAACAGCAAATTGCAACACCAACTTCTTTTAACTTTCAACTATATGAAAACATTTAAAAAAGTACTGATAGGAGTGGTAATTTTGATTATCCTCTTCATACTGGCAGTGATTATTTATATCAACTCTTTCGAAAAAGACGATTACACTACTATGGAGTCTAAAGTGCAACTAACTGCAGCAGAGTTGTACTCCGCATTCGTTAAAGATGATCTTTCCGCTGCAAAAAAATTCAATGGCGAGGTCATTAGTGTTGAGGGCATTGTCGATACCGTCGAATTTGCTGATGATCGAAGAATTGTTGTAATGTATCTTAATGAAGGCTTGTTTGGATTTGAAGGAATCCGTGCTGAACTTCATGAGAAGGAAACAGACAACTTGGAAAAAGGAGATAACGTCATTTTAAAGGGCTACTGCACTGGATTTACAGGAAATGATGTATTGATTGAATTTGCTACTGTTGTTGAAAAATCTAATTAAAAACTAAGACGATGATTAAAAAATTACTACAAATATTGTTGATGTCGATATTCATTATTGGTATAAATAATGTCGAAGCACAGCGATATATCACAAAAAAAGGTATTCTTAAAGCGAAATACAAAGCGCCGCACGGAGAGATGCAGGCTGAGAACAAAATGGTTGCAATGGCTGTAGATACCAAAACAGGAGCTGTTCAAATTAATATCGTGATGCTTTCGTTCCGTTTCTCTGGTCCATTCGCACAACAACAGTTCAACGATTATTTTAAAAAAAATGCACACTTCGCTAACTCAACGTTTAAAGGAAATATTACAAATCTTTCAAATATAGATTTTAATAAAAAAGGCAAATATAACGCTGAAGTTGCTGGAGAGCTAACATTTAGGAGAACCACCAATAAAGTTAAAGCCAATGTGCAGATAGATATTGGTGATGAAGCCGTCTATGGAAAAACTAAACTTACAGTAAATTTGTTAGATTTCAATTTTAAATTACCATCTTCAATGGAAAAAAATGTCGAAATGACCGTAGAGGGAAAATTAGACAAACTTAAATAAACGTGAGCTTTTAATACCAAGATGAGTTCGATAATGAAACCAAATGAGAAATTTCGGATTTTGGATTTTGGAACACAGAATACACGGATTAAACGAATTTACACAGATTTTGGATTTTTTACTTCTAATTTCTAATTTTAGCATGTCCAATCGGTATTAATGTTCAGTGAATAAAAGATAATTATTTTATATTAAACATGTTAGTTTTTTAACTTTACAAATTTTTAACTTTATGAGAGACTCTTAATTCATAATTCATAATTCATAATTCATAATTCATAATTCGTAATTCATAATTCGTAATTGTTCATTGCACATTGCTAATTGTTTTTAACTTTTAACTATCTCTATGACTATAAAAATGGTTGTAACCGATTTAGATGGAACCTTGTTACGTGACGATAAGTCAATCGATTACACAGACTGCAATACCTTTGAGAGACTCGGAAAGAAAGGAGTTGTACGAGTTGCAGCAACAGGACGCAGTCTATATTCAATTTCGAAAGTCGTTCCAAAAGATTTTCCGTTCGATTACGTTGTTTTCAGTACAGGAAGCGGCATAATAGACTATAGAAGCCATAAATTGTTGATAAGTAATGGGTTAATAGCTAGTCAAACCGAGGAAGTAATAAAACTTTTTAGACAAGAAAAATTAGATTTTACAGTCCATTTCCCAATACCAGAAAATCACAAATTCTATTACCACCAGATAAATAGCGACAATATTGAGTTTACAAACTATTGCAATTTTTACAGTGACCATTGCGCACCTGTCGATTTTTCCGAGCCTATTTTTGAAAATGCCTGTCAACTATTATCCATTATGGAAGATGATATTGACAGATTCTACAGTGTTAAAAGCAAACTAACAGATTTTAAGGTAATTAGAACAACCTCTCCAATTGATCATACTATGATCTGGATGGAGGTATTCCCTCCAAATGTAAGTAAAGGCGATGCCGTTCATTGGCTTTGCAGTAAATTAAAAATTAATAAAGACCAAGTTTTGGCAATCGGCAACGACTATAATGATGTCGATTTTTTAGATTATGCAGGACACGCACGATTGGTCGAAAACGGACATCCCGAGCTTAAAGAACGTTACCATATTGTCCCATCCAATAATTCAAATGGTGTTAGTAAAGCTATACAATCCCTAATCAAATTAAGTTAAAAGTTGAAAGGTAAAAGTAGAGACAGAGCGTGCTACGTCTCTTTTTCTAAATGTATCTTTCGCAATTAACAACGAATGATTAGTTGATTGAATACCAATGCATTATATAGACGTTATGTTATGGCGTCTCTCATAAAGTTGAATCTACCAAAATAAAAAACAATCAGCAAAACCAAAATTTAAAAAATTAATTAAATTTGCACCCGAATTAAAATAAAACAAATTCATGGACGAAGGCCCGTATTTTAGTTGCAATAATTAATATTCTGTAAGAATTACCATGTAATCCTTGCAGAGTGGTAAGGAGACTATATATCATGGTAGAACAAATAA
Source organism: Salinivirgaceae bacterium (assembly GCA_035407925.1). GTDB lineage: Bacteria > Bacteroidota > Bacteroidia > Bacteroidales > Salinivirgaceae > JAAYQU01. The sequence goes on along the minus strand of DAOOBP010000008.1, from coordinate 43,454 downwards.
CCGATTTCCACGAACTTATAGAAAACAAAGAGTGGAAAACTTTAAAAAAGGAGCTGACCCTATTTGATGCATTCCAAATCGCAGAATTTATAGAAGAACTTGATGAAGACGATGACATTATAATGTTTCGTTTACTTTCAAGAGAACAAGCTAAGGAAACCTTCCAACATTTACCACACAGAAATCAAGAGAGAATAGTCGAGGGACTTGCTAAAAATGTTCGCACTATTTCTAGTCTATTAAACGACCTCGATCCTGACGACCGTACAGCTTTTCTTGAAGAGTTGCCAGGAACAATTACCCAACGGCTAATCCAGTTATTATCACCAGAGGAGAGAAAAATTGCAACTAAGTTGCTTGGCTACCCTGAGGATAGTATAGGGCGTTTGATGACACCTGAATACGTTGCAATTAAAGAATATTATACTGTGGATCAGGCTCTCAGCCACATTAGAAAATATGGAAGAGATTCCGAAACACTAAATGTAATATATATTGTTGATGACGACTGGAGACTAATCGACGACATCAGAATAAAAGAGATAATCCTAGCATCGCCAGACCAAGCCATAAGTGATATAGTGGATCATAGGTTTGTTTCTTTAAATGCATATGACGATCAAGAGGTAGCTATCGGCGCCTTTCAAGACTACGACAGAGTAGCATTACCAGTGACTGATACAAATGGAGTATTGCTTGGAATTATAACTTTTGACGACGTGATGGACATTGCCGAAGAAGAGTCAACAGAAGACTTTCATAAATTCGGTTCTATTCAAGATGCCATTATTAACCCGTTGAAAGCCACAGTTGCACATCTGTATAAAAAACGAGTACTATGGTTGACAGCGCTCGTTTTTATGAATGTCTTTTCAGGCGCCGCAATTTCTAATTTTGAAAATGTTATTGAAACTACGGTTTCTCTCGTATTTTTCCTCCCTTTGTTAATAGGCAGTGGGGGAAATGCGGGCGCCCAATCAGCTACCTTGATGATCCGCTCATTAGCTACGGGAGATGTGAAAATGAACGATTGGGCAAGACTTTTAGGCAAAGAATTAATAGTCTCATTATTATTGGGAATTACAATGGGAGTAGGAGTTGTTTTAATAGCGCTATTCCGTTCGCCTGAAATAATTTTGGTTGTTAGTCTCACAATGGTGTTAACGGTAATAACCGGAAGCCTTATAGGGCTGCTATTACCGTTTGTTTTCACAAAATTCAAATTAGACCCCGCTACAGCAAGCGCACCATTAATTACATCTATTGCAGATATATGCGGTGTTATGATTTATTTTTCAATAGCAACATGGTATTTTGGATTGTGATAAATTTGTAAATTATAAAACATTGAGAAAAACAGAGCCTCTACTTTAATAGCTCATGTATATCACATGTAAAATAAAATCAGAAAGGATATAAATACTAAAAATAAAATGTTATATATCAATAATTTTTGGTATTATTGTACATTAGAATAATTAGAAATTGTAGAATGGATATGTCAACCCAAGTTTGACACGTAATAGTTTGATTATAAAACGTATAGGTTTCATGTGGTCTCAAACAGATAAAATTAAAACATATGAAGGTTAAATTAAAAATTAAAGGAAAAATTTTATTACTTATTTTAACCGCATCGACTCTTCTTTATTCAATTTCAATCGGATACATTTTAGTGCGGTCGCGTAAGATAATGATCGAAGATAGTATTGATAACGCTAAATTAGTTGCCGAAAACTCAGCACAGAAAATACAACTCTTTTTTGAAAGAGATCTTTCGCTTGCTCGCACTTTAGCTAAAGGTCTATCTGCGTTCAACAAATTAGACACCACCACATGGCAGCAATTTTTCACGTCAATGTACATTCCTATTGTAGAGAATAATCCGCACATATACACATTGTGGGACAGCTGGGAACTTTATAGTTATATACCAGGATACAACAAAACATACGGTCGGTTTTGTATAACAGTTTATCGTGAGAATGATATAATACGTAATGCAATGGAAAGGCGCAGCTTAACAGGAGATCCTGAAGTTTACGCTGAGTTTAAAAAAAATAATGTTGAAGATATATTTGAACCATATCTCGATGAAGTGTTGAAAGAAGATAAACGTCGCCTTATGACAACCGTAGCCGCTCCAATTCAACAGGATGGAAAATATATTGGAATTATAGGTGTCGATATAACATTAGAGTACCTACAAAAACTATTAGAGAATATAAAACCCCATGAAGGCAGTTATGCATTTTTAGTCTCGGCTAAAGGAGTAATTGCTGCACATCCAGACACATCGTTGATTTTTAAGAATTTAATAGACGAATATCCCGATGAGGTAAAGACATATAAATTGTTAGATATAATTAAAAATGAAAAAGAGACTTATTATATACACTCTAAAGGAGACAATGAAGACTATTTAACAGTTTTTGAGCCAGTAAAAGTGGGTAATTCTAGATCAACTTGGTCGTTAGCCTATTCCGTTCCAATGAAAGTAATTAATGATAAGGCTAATAAAAGTATAATTATCTCATTTATTGTTGGTTTTGTCGGCTTATTAATAATGGTACTGATAGTTGTTTTTGTATCAAATAGTTTGACTCGTCCTATTTCTTTGATAACTAAAACCTTAGGCAGACTTAGTCTTGGTGAGATAAATGAAGATATGGCACTATCTCTTTACACTGGAGATGAAATTGAAGAGATGGCAAACGCTCTGAACTACTCTATTAGGGGGCTTGCCAACAAATCGCATTTTGCCACAAAAATAGGTCAAGGAGATTATACTACTCAACTTGAATTACTATCTGATAATGATGAGCTTGGAAAATCATTAATCGAAATGCAAGGAAGCCTTGTCAAGGCTAGAGAAGAAGAGAAAAATCGTCAAGAAGAAGAACGAAAGAGAGTGTGGGCAAATGATGGCATTGCGCTTTTTGGCGATATCCTTCATAAGAGCAGCGACAATCAAGACAATTTGCTTAGAGAACTATTAAAAAACTTTGTAAAATATCTCAATGCAAATCAGGGTGCAATTTATTTATTGAACAATGATAATGAAGAAGAAAAATACCTAGAAATGGTTAAAGCCTATGCTTGGGACAGACAAAAGTCGGCATCCGGCAAAATCTTGATTGGCGAAGGCTTAGTAGGAGCATGTTTTCATGAAGAACAAACAATATTTCTTACGCAAGTTCCCGATGACTACATTAAAATAGGCTCAGGTTTGGGCGACGCAAATCCCACATCTATAGTTATAGTTCCATTAAAATATGAAGCAGGATCATTAGGTGTATTGGAACTAGCATCATTTAATGTTTTTACAGATTATCAAATAGAATTTTTAGAAAAAGTTTGTCAAAACGTTGCCAGCACTCTATCTGTTGTAAAAATCAATGAGCAAACACGTATTTTATTAGAAAAGTCACAAGAGCAGGCTGAGCAAATGCAATCGCAAGAAGAAGAGATGCGACAAAATATGGAAGAGCTATTGGCTACACAAGAGGAGATGGCTCGTAAGGAAATTGAAATGGAGTCGAGAATGAACGCAATAAATGGGCTAGTATTAATGATGGAGTATGACTTTAATGGAATAATTATATCAGCTAATAGTAAACTACGTAGCATAACTGGACACTCTTCTGAAGACCTCATAGGTAAACATCATAGCATACTTTTTGATAATAAAGACTATGCATCTAAAGAGTCATATAAAAAGTTTTGGGAAACGATGCATAGTGGGAAATCCTATGAAGGATTATTGAAGCGCAAAACATCAACAAATAAGATCATTGCAATAAAAGCTTTTGCGCACCCAGTTTTTGACAGTAACGGATTACCATCTAAAGTTATTGAAATAGGAGTTGAGGTTAATGAGTTTTTGAACGCTAATAAGTGATAAATTTTCAGTTATAACAAACACAGTATCAGCAAGTTGACGGCAAGTTCTAAGTAGTCAAAAAAAGTATGTTCGGTATTAATTGTTTAAAAATCAGTATAAAAATGAAAAATATTTTCTACCATAGTTTTATTTATTTAATATAAAATTCTATATTTGTAGCTCAGTTAAAAAATCATATAATAATATTAATAGTAAAAAAATTATCAAAATGACAAAAGCAGATATTGTAAACCAAGTGTCTAAGAACACAGGGATCGAGAAATTGGTTGTTCAGAGAACCATTGAAGCAGCGATGGAAACCATAAAAATGGCATTAGAAAATGGCGAAAATGTTTACCTACGCGGATTTGGAAGTTTTATAGTGAAGAAAAGAGCAAAGAAAACGGCTCGTAATATTTCAAAACAAACAACTATTATTATTCCTGAGCATTACATCCCGGCATTTAAGCCTGCAAAAGCATTTGTTAACAAGGTTAAAGAAAACGTAAAAGTAAAGAAATAGGAGAGTTGGACAATGCCAAGCGGAAAGAAACGCAAACGCCACAAAATGGCTACACATAAGCGAAAAAAACGATTAAGAAAAAATCGTCACAAAAAGAAAAAATAGTTGCCTTTTACTTAATTACGGGCAACTGTACCAATTTTTCCCGTAAACCTATCGAGCATAGCTCTTTAGGTTTTCGTTTTTTGGGGATACAACTATTATAAAAAAAATCGTAACATTTTATTATTGTGGGTATTACAAAAGAGCTTATTATAGATGTGGCAACATCAGAAATTACAATAGCTCTTCTTGAGGATAAAAAACTTGTCGAACTATACAAAGACAGGAGCGATGACCGTTTTTCTGTCGGAGACATTTATTTAGGACGAGTAAAAAAAATAATGCCCGGACTAAACGCAGTATTTGTTGACATAGGACACGAACGCGATGCGTTTCTCCATTATTTTGATTTAGGTCCACAAATTCGCTCGTTAAATAAAGTCATATCAGCTGCACATCAGGGAAAATCTATTGTTCCGTTAAGTCGTATAAAATCCGAGCCCGATATCGATAAAAATGGAAAAATTTCTGACGTTCTTGTTGAAGGGCAAATCATAGCGGTACAAATAGCAAAAGAACCAATCTCGACAAAAGGACCACGATTGTGTTCCGAGATTAGTATAGCTGGTCGTAACATCGTATTGATGCCTTTTTCTAATAAGATTAATATTTCACAAAAAATTACATCTAATGAAGAAAAAATTAGGTTAAAAAATCTTCTGACAAGCATTAAACCAAGAAATTATGGTGTGATAATTCGTACAGTTGCAGAAACACAGCGAGTAGCCAATTTAGATCAAGAACTCAGAGATTTAATTGAGAGATGGGAAAGTTCGTTAGTCAAAATCAAAGGAGTTAGACCTCCAAAGCTTATTCTCGGCGAAGTCAATAGAACAACAGCGCTGTTACGTGATTTATTAAATGACTCATTTAACAATATTTTTGTTAATGATACAAACGTATATAACCAATTAAAGGAATACATTGTAGAAATAGCTCCGGATAAACAAAAAATAATCAAAAACTATCAAGGGAAAGCTCCAATATTTGAGCAATTTGGTGTAAGCCGTCAAATCAGATCTCACTTCGGAAGAACGGTCGCAATTAAAAAAGGTGCATATTTGGTCATAGAGCACACAGAAGCCCTACATGCAATAGATGTTAACTCGGGAAACAGAAATAAATCCGGAGAAGGACAAGAAAACAACGCCTTCGAAGTTAATATTTCAGCCGCTGAAGAGATTGCACATCAACTTCGATTACGCGATATGGGAGGTATCGTGGTAATTGATTTTATTGATATGAATGATCAAGAACATCGGCAACAACTATATGAATTCATGAAGAGTGCAATGGAGAAAGATCGAGCAAAACATCAAATACTACCAATAAGTAAGTTTGGATTGATGCAAATAACCAGACAACGTGTGCGCCCTGTAGTGGATATTGAAACAGTTGAAACATGTCCATCATGTCACGGAAAAGGAGAAGTGCAACCAACAGTTCTATTATCTGACGAATTAGAAAATAAAATAAGTTATTACGCAAAAGTATCGAAAACCAAAGTAATTATAATAAGAGTACACCCATATTTTCACGCATATATTACAAAAGGAGTAGTAAGTCTATTATGGAAATGGCGTTTTAAATATAAGATCTGGATAAAATTAATTTCAGACCCTTCGAGCGCCTACTTAGAATGGCAGGTACACGACAGAAAAGGTAATTTGTTGAGCGTTTAAAGAAACAAATTACACAAAAAACTCCTAAATAAAACTATATTTGCGACACAATTTATGTCATTATACCAGATTACGCAGTAATTAGTGTAGTTATGTGTCAAGACGATATCTTTCAAATAAAATCAGTTTTGTTTATTAATTAATAGTAAAAACTTTGCAAAAGTGGCAACATATTTGTTGGAGCTAACAGTTTTGAATTTTATATAAATTAAATTCGCTATGAGAAAATTTATTTTGATAACATTTGTTGGTGTTTTGAGCGCACTATCTATGTCTGTTTTCAGTCAGGTGTTAGAGCCTGTAAAATGGAATTTTAAGGTTGATAAAGTCGAAGCAGACATTTATGAAATCACTGGCACTGCAAGTATTGACAAAGGTTGGCACCTGTATTCTCAATTTTTGCCAGAGGGAAATATTTCTATTCCAACAAGCTTTGTTTTTGAGCCAACCGAAGGCGTCGAGTTTATAGGCAATGTTGAAGAACTCTCTAAGGTTATTGAACAAGAAGATCCAATGGCAGGTGTGCCAACTCGCTATTACGCTAATGAGGCAATATTCGTTCAGAAAGTGAAAGTGAGTGACGAAAATGCAGTTATTAAGGGCTATGTAGAGTTTATGGCATGTGATGATGAAAATTGTATCCCACCCTCTGAACACGAATTTGAGCTAAGAGTTAAAGACGAGCCCAAAACAACTATCACAGATGATCAACAAAACAGAACAAGGGAGAGAAGTTCTATTTGGGGTGTAATAATTGAAGCAATACTTTGGGGTTTTGCTGCTCTTCTTACACCATGCGTCTTCCCGATGGTGCCGATGACTGTTTCGTTTTTCATTAAAAGCGGTGAAGATAAAGCTAAATCAAAATTCTTAGCAGGAGTATTTGGTTCCTCAATAGTTATTTTATACACCGTACCAATTGCAGCGATTATTTTTATTACATACTTTTTTGGTGGAGAGTCAGTTACTGCCGATATATTTAACTGGCTGTCAACCCACTGGATACCAAATATATTGTTCTTCGTAATATTTATGTTTTTTGCAGCATCGTTCTTTGGCGCATTTGAAATAGTGTTACCAAGTTGGATGGTTAGTAAAGCAGACTCTAAAGCCGATAAGGGAGGTGTAATAGGAACATTTTTTATGGCTTTAACCCTGGTTTTAGTCTCATTTTCGTGTACAGGACCAATTGTTGGGACAATCATTGTTAAGTCAACACAAGGAGAAATCTGGGAGCCCGTAGTAACAATGCTTGCATTTTCTATTGCATTTGCTCTACCTTTCACGCTCTTTGCCTTATTCCCCTCGTGGCTGAAAAATCTCCCAAAATCAGGAGGATGGCTCAACAGTGTGAAAGTTGTTCTCGGATTTATTGAAGTTGCATTAGGATTTAAGTTTCTAAGTGTTGCAGATCAGGTATATCACTGGGGATTATTAGATCGTGAAGTTTATCTCGCAATTTGGATTATTTGTTTTACCCTATTAGGCTTCTATCTGCTCGGAAAACTCAAATTTAAACACGACTCTGATTCAGGGTATATCAGTGTAACACGACTCTTTCTGGCAATGCTTTCCTTTACTTTTGTAATATACATGCTCCCAGGAATGTGGGGAGCTCCGCTAAAAGCGCTAAGCGGATATCTGCCGCCACAACAAACTTTAGACTTTGATTTGCCTCGGATAATCAACGAATCTACTGCAAACATTTCTGTATATAGTAGTAGCGAAACCAAAACTACTGTAAATAAAGCCGAATGCGGAAGTCCTAAATATGGAGATTTTCTTCAACTGCCCCACGGCTTGAGAGGATATTTCGATTATGAACAAGGATTAAAATGTGCCAAAGAGCTTGGAAAACCTGTTTTTATAGATTTTACAGGGCACGGATGTGTCAACTGTCGCGAAATGGAAGCAAATGTTTGGAGCGACCCACGTGTTTTAAGGCTACTTCGCGATGAGTTTGTTATTGTCGCTCTGTACGTTGACGATAAAACACCCATGCCCGAAGAAGATTGGGTTGTTAGTGAACGCGATGGAAAAGTGAAAAAGACAATTGGGAAAAAATATGCCGATTTTCAAATTTCAAAATACAATGTAAATGCCCAACCGTACTACGTTTTACTCGATCATGAGGAAAATATACTTATGCCGCCAAGAGCCTACAATTTGAATGCCGATGAATTTGTACGGTTCTTAGAGCAAGGCATTGAAAACTTTAAAGAAGGGGTAAAAAACGAATAGAGTACGTTTGTTTAATGTAGGGTTCACTGAAATAGTCTATGCTCCTTTTGGGTGCGTGGCGCGGGTTGCCTGGTTGGTGATTGGTGAAAGTTTAACTAAATGACTATTAAGGAGTTAAGAAGCATTTAGGAAAGACTGTGTCTTTATTATATGGTTGATTTTTGAAGATTCATATTTTTGGATTAGCTCATGTTTTTTGTCCGTAGGACAATTCCGACTTCCAACTTCCGACTTCTTTAAAATTTTTGTCATGTACTAAGAAAAAATTATTAACTTGCCCGCATAAAATGCGCAATCTCTGTATTCAGCTTTGATAAAGTTGAAGAAGGATGATTTATGGCTCACATATTTTAGATAGAGTGGTATCATAATAAAATTTATGGAGCGATTTTTGTATTATACATTATGGAGAGCGATTTATTTGAGCAAAATTTTTAACAAAAAAATCACCTTTGAGAATGAAGTTTTTTAGAACATTTCTTTTTCTTGTCATTGGAACACATTTATTTGCTAGCGATGCAAGTAATATCAATGTCAAAACAAAGCTCTTCACCGACAAATCGAAATCAATTAAAGTTACTGAAATTGCACAGTTGTACGATCAGTTTCAAACAGTAACGCCTGAAAAAATTAGCTTTAGACCCTTTAGTGGTACAGCGTGGATAGTTGCCGAAATCAAAAATGCAAATCCAGTAAACAAGCAATTAATACTAGAGATAGAAAACAATTTGATAAATGCTGTATTTTATAATTTAGATTCAGTTTTAACCGATAAGTATAGCATAGGCAGTCAAATTGAAAGATACTCTAAATATTCATCTACGCACATTTTCGATATAGAATCGGGGCAAGATATCGCTTTTTTGATCAAAATTGAAACGAGTGATTTTCCTTTAGTGGCTCCAATTCATGTCAGAGAATTAGAGGATTTTGACAAACATCGTTATATCAACACAATTGTGACGGGACTATTTTTAGGAGTTATTACCTTAATTGTGATCATGAGCTCCGTCATGGGCATAGCCAGTAGAAAAAGAACTCCAATTTTGTTTGCATTTTTTATTTTGTTTACAACTCCACCTTTTATTCTTTTGGAAGGATCGCCATTTTTAATTTTGAGATACAAAAGTTTAAGTCATTTAATTGTTATGGGTGAAAGTACCATTCCAGTAGCAATGGGTTTATTAGCGATGTACTTCAATAATTTTTTTAAAATAGAGAGTTTAAGCAAAAAATTATATCAAACTTTCAGGTACGTAAGTCTGTTTTTTATCTCTCTTGCAGTAATTTACTTTTTGTTTAGTAATTATGCTTCGTTCATGTATCTTGCCTCGTATGCAATAATATCAGCAGGTACATTGTTTTTAATTTTTATTTTAATTTATGCAAAAATAAAAAATGTAAAATATGTAAATCCTATTATCTTATCTCTTATTATTTTTGTGATATCTGTTTTACTAAAATTGCATGTTGATTTTTGTGTTCTTGCTCCGAGTCTCTTAGCAATACATGTTTTAAAAATAGGTTTTGCAGCAGTAATAGCTGGGATTATACTTTCTGTTTCTCTCCGGTATCGAGATCAGGTTAATAGATTAGTGGAGCTGAATTTTCAATTAGATATTATTGTAAAAAAACGTACGGCAGATATTAATGTTCAGAACGAAGAGTTAATAAGGCAGGCAGAAGAGTTGAGAAGTCAGAGAGAAGAACTTGAGATGCAAAATGAAGAATTAGGGATACGAACAGAAGAACTTACTGAACAAAAAGAGCTTTTACAAAAACAAAATATTGAGTTAGAAAGACTTCAATTAGCAATGTCAAAAACAGACAATGCTATATATGTATTTGATGCTGAGGGGACTCTATTGTGGTTTAACACATCTTCTACGAGTCAATTAGGAATGGGATATGATGAATATGTTAAAGGACGCCATAAGGTCAAGATTTACGATACGAGTTTTTGTCAAAACATATTAGATAATTTGAATAAATGTATATTCACAAAATCAAAAGTAACGTACGAGGTTAAAAGCAAAGATTTTTATGGGCGAGAACTCTGTTTTCAAACAACTTTAACACCCATTATCCAAAATGATGAAATAAAATATATTGTGGCAATCGATACTGATATTACTCAAATAAAACAGTATGAGTTAGAAATTGAGCTTCAAAGGAATCTTGCCATAACCAGAAAAAATGAACTTGAAGTTAAACAGGGCGAAATGTTAGAAAGCATACGTTATGCTTTGCGAATTCAAAATTCTATTTTGCCACAAATTAGTGATATTAAGCGTTTTTTCCCAGAGAGCTTTATAATCTTTGAACCTAAAGATATTGTAAGTGGAGATTTCTATTGGTTCCATCGTATTAAGAACAAATTTATCTTTGTTGCAGTTGATTGCACAGGACATGGAGTTCCTGGGGCATTTATGTCAATAGTTGGCTATTATTTGCTCAACAATATTATAATTCAAAATGGAGCAACCTCTCCAGCAGATATACTTAAGCAACTTAACAGAAAGTTAAAAATAGCTTTAAAAAATGAAAATCCTACGCGACAAACTGATGATGGCATGGACGTTTCACTTGTTGTAATTGATACAGCTAACAGTAAACTTACATTTGCAGGAGCTTTTAGACCTCTATTCTTACGAACTCAAGATGATTTCGTTGAAATTAAAGGAGATAAAGTACCTATAACAAGCAAGATAGCAGGAAATGTCATGGCGCAGTTCAAAGAGTGGGAATTCAATATTGAGAAAGGCGACCGTTTTTACATTTTTACTGATGGTATAACCGATCAGTTTGGAGGCAAGGATGATAAAAAATTTCTTGTCAAACGATTTAAACAGCTTATTATAGACTCTCAATCATTTTCAATGGACAAACAAAAGGATATTATTAGGCAAGCTAATATTGATTGGCGTGGAGACAATGTTCAAGTTGACGATATCCTTGTGATAGGTGTCCAAATTTGATAAAAAATACCAAAAAGTATAAATTGCCGAGAAATTTAAACTAATAACTATCAGCTATCAACAAATTTGCTGTGGAAACCATCAACAAAGTACTCGATTTTATAGGTAGTGTTTTTTTGACGACACTTGGACAATTGGTTTGGTTGCTCGGTTTAATCTTTATTTTTGGTTTAATTTTGTACCTACTAGCCAGGTTTACCAGATTAATTTACGTTAAAACGGTAGGACAAAAATTTGATATTATTGTAACGGGTTGGATTGGAACTCCAATCCATGAGCTTGGACATGCCATATTTTGTATATTATTTCGTCATAAGATTACCGATATAAAGTTATATGACCCTGACACTAAGAATGGTACTATAGGATACGTTCAGCACTCTTATAAAACTACAAGTATATATCAGAGAATAGGTAACTTTTTCATCGGCATTGGTCCAATACTCTTTGGTTCACTCGTATTATATGCTGCTCTCTATTTTTTAATGCCCAATTTTCAAACACTCTTACAAGCGATTAACAAACACGGTTTTCATATTGTAGGCGATATTCAAACAGGCAATATAGCGGGCTCATGGTCAGCGATTAAAGCCGTGTCAATGAGCGTTTTAAACGCTATATTTAGCGCTGAAAATTTAACAAACTGGAGGTTTTGGGTTTTTATTTATCTCTCCTTTTGCGTTGCTTCGCATATGGAATTGAGTCCACCCGACATTTCAGGTTCAAAAAGTGGATTAATTACAATAGTTCTGTTTCTTTTGATTTTTAACTTAATAATAATGGGTATAGAGCTTTTAGGCTGGAACACGATGTTAGGTAGTTTTTGGCAATATTTAAAATTAGAAACATACTCGGCGGGAATAAACAAGTTTCTTGGTATTCTTGGAGCGCTATTTATATATTCTGTTATAATATCTGCATTAAACTTTGTTTTATCCTATATTGTTCTTGGTACTATCAACTTAGTAAAAGGAAGAGGAGTTTTAAACCCATTTTGGTAAACTAAAAAAAATGGAAATAGAAATACCCATAGGGATTGAATATCGAGCCGAATTAATTGTTGACAATCAACATACTGCTACGGAATATGGCTCAGGACTAGCAAAAGTGTTTGCAACGCCAGCTTTAGTCGCATTAATGGAAAATGCAGCTTATAAGTGTATAGAGATGTATTTGCCAGATGGATATTCGAGCGTAGGTACTGAAATCAACGTTAAACATCTTAGAGCCACACTACCAGGTGATAAAGTGTATGCAATAAGCAAAACAGTCGCCTTTGATGGTCGTAAAGTTGATTTTGAAGTAGAGGCTTTTGATTCCAAAGGTTTAATTGGGAAAGGCACACATCAACGATTTGTTATAAACTCTGCCAGATTTATGGACAAATTGAGTTAAAAGTTAAAAGTATAGGTACACGGGCGTTGAGCGGAGCCGAAACGCCGTATCCAATTAGCAATTAACAAAAAATAAAAGCGCTACAGATTCAGATAAAAATCCCTTGTCAGCGAGATATATTCTGGGCTATATTGATGCCTGCCGTTTTGTTCAATAACAAGTTTGCTAAAATCAGTGTCACACGGTTTTATCGAAAGTTGCACTAGCGCTCTGTGATACTCTTTATTGGGAATGGGTCTTACAGCACACACTAATTTAAAGTATAAGCCGTGGTTTTTCGCCAGATTCTCTACCTCATTTTTCCTGTTATATGGAAATATGATGGCTAAATCACCATTATCGTTTAATAATCTCACGACTTTTGTAAAAAAATCATTTAGCGAAAAAAACTCATCATTTCTCGAAATATCTCTACTTAATGAGGCTGATTTATGCCCTTTTGGGTAAAACGGAGGGTTTGATACTATCAAATTATATTTATTGTTACCAAAATTAAACTTGAAAAAATCGTCGTTAATTACCCTTATATTTTCTTTCCATGGTGAAATAGAAACATTTTCAAAAGCCTGAATAGCAGCTTTATCGTCTATTTCAATTGCATCGATCTTTAACATAGGATTACGTTGAGCAAACATTAAAGAGATAAGCCCTGTTCCACACCCAACATCTAAAACTTGTCCACTGTTTGGTAAATCCGCCCAAGCTCCAAGAAGTACACCATCTGTACCAACTTTCATGGCGCATTTATCTTGATGTATGATAAAATTTTTGAACCTAAAACTTGTTTCATTCATTGATGCTTCACAAATAACTATACCTTAAAAAATGCAGCTGAGACGTAGTCAACAACACTATCAGATTTAGAAACTTCGCCAGAATGTCCGCGACTCAAAATTTTACATTTAATTTTTTCGGATATACTTTGTGCGTAAAGCATTAAAGCCATAATAGGACCATAACCACAAACAGAGACATTGTGTTTTTTTACCTCTTTTTCAACCCCTTCAGTGTCAAACGATAATATTTTTCGAATGACATTTTCATCTTTGCTTTTACCAACTTCGGCGCTGTCGAAATGGTTAAAATCGCTCGAGGAGATAACTAAAATATGTTTGTTGCTCATCTCGACAAATTGCCTTAATCCTTTGGCTACAATTTTTGCAGTTTCAAAAGATTGCTTTCTCATGGTGATAACCGCAATTTTAGACACCTGCGGGCAAAAGTGTTGAATAAAAGGCACAATTACCTCAGCGGCGTGTTCAAACTCTTGTGCAGATTTATCTTTTACAAGGATATTGGATTCAATAAACTCACGATCGGCATCGATCACTCCGAGAGGAGTTTGCCAGCCTACGTGGCTGTCGATTGAAATTTCAGGACCCATACCTGTATGTCCGGGCGACAGAATTATTGCAGTATCATATTTGTTCTCTTTAATTTCATTGAAAAATGCAGCTGCATGTTTTCCAGAATATACGTAACCTGCGTGTGGGACAATTCCGCCGATGATGTTTTCTCCGCTGGTAATTAACTGCTCCTGATGAATTTGCCCAAACTCTGACAGCATTTCTCTTAAAGCCGCTCCACTAGCAGGATAAAAGCGACCTGAAGCTATAGGAATTCGAATACAAGACATATTTTATAGTTTTAATTAAATAATTGAAATTCTGACTATTACAAAACAAAATTGGCGCTATTTCCACACTTAACGCAGGCGCCTTTGTCTGTTAGTCCTGTTACTTTGGAATAGTATCCGTCACGTTTAACTAAAATTGTATTACAGCTTGGACATCTGGTTTTTGAATATTCGGAATCACTAATGTTGCCCAAATAAACAAAATCAAGTCTCTTTGAGGCAATTTCGTATAATTGTATCATAATATCAACAGGAGTTGGCGCAATTTTAAGTTTATAGTTCGGAAAATATCTCGATATATGGAAAGGCGTATCTTTCCCAACATTGTCAGCAATCCAATTAACCATAAGGTTAAGTTCTGAAGGGCTATCGTTTAAACTGTTTATTGCCAAAAATGTTATTTCGATATGTTTGTTTTGAGCTTTAGCTGTTTTAATCGTTTCAAGAACAGGTAGTAATCTGCCTCCTGACTGTTTTCGGTAAAACTCATCTGAGAAAGATTTCACATCAACATTAAGTGCGTTAACATAGGGCAGTAGCTTTTTAAGAGGCTCTTGATTAATAAACCCATTGGTTATCAATGCAACAGGTATTTGCTGTAAACAGACCTCCTTGGCGGTTTCGTATATAAACTCGTAGTTTACAGTGGGCTCGTTGTAGGTGAATGAAAATCCACAATTTTTTTGCTCTTTTTTATACAGTTTCGCCAATTCGGTAGGAGTAATTATATCGCTTGTAGAAAGCTCAATATCAGCAATTTGCGAAATGTGATAGTTTTGACAAAACATGCAATGTAGATTGCAACCAAATCCTCCTACAGAAAAAATCTCTTTCCCGGGATAGTAGTGATAAAGAGGTTTCTTTTCAACAGGGTCGAATCTTATAGAGCATGTCAGACCGTAAGATGTTGAATATAAAGTTCCTTTGATGTTTTTCCTTACCTTGCAATTTCCGTAACAATCGGGCTTAATCAAGCAATGATGTGGACATAGGTTACATCTTACTGTTCCGTCACTTTTTTTTTCGTAAAAAAACGCCTCTTTTTTTTCAATCATAGCGAGTAGATGTAAATCGATAAAATTTAAGCAAATTGTTATCAACGTGCGATAATCCTGCTTTACGTTTAGCGATATCAACCTGCTGTTTTACAGTAACAATGCTTTCTAACGCGGGCAACAAAACTCCCCTTCTTATGCCATCGGACACAATTACTCCATATTTTAGAGGGTCAAGCTCTTCAATAGTAGTCCTTTCAGGTTCTGACAGCACATCAACAGAAGTTATTAAACCGTGTAACTCTTTCTTTTCCACTCTATTAAACCTTGTGTCATTGTCGCATGCCGATATTGCATTGTCAATTATATCAAGCGCTAAGCATGAATGTCTGGGTTCTAATGTTCCTATGCATCCACGCAAACTACCATCTGCTGTGTGCAGAGAGACAAAACATGCTGCTTTAATTTTTAGATAATCGGGAATGTCGTTGCAATCAAGTTTAACCCTGTCCGTAACCCATTTTTCTATAGCTTTTGCCGCAAATGCCGCAATAGGTGTTTTGCATGTAACCATTGTTATTATACAATTATTAATTTAACTCTCTCAAAAAGGCTAATTTAACACTTTATTTTCTCTAAAACAAGCGCCGCCGCTCCTAACAAAGCAACATCAACACCGGGCAAGCCTGATAGCAATAGTTCTACTTTGTTTTGAAATATTGGTAGCAGATATTTTTCCATACTCTCTTTCATTGGTTTTAGTAGCATATCTCCAGCTTTTGCCACTCCCCCAGTAAAAAATATTGCTTTGGGACTTGTTGTAGCAACCACATCAGCTAATTTTAAACCCATTGTTTCTCCAGATATTTTAAAAACCTCTTGTGCTAACCAATCTCCGTTTTTCGCAGCGTCGTAAATGTCTTTAGAGGTGATTTTATTAAACGGAATATCACCTAAAACTGATGGCGTACGATATTTTACCATTAATTCTGCGGCGGTTTTTGCAAGTCCCGATGCTGACAAGTAAGCCTCAATACAGCCATATCTTCCACAACCACAAAGTCTTCCGTTAGGATACACGGTTGTGTGTCCTATTTCACCTGCAAAACCATCGTGACCATAAACAAGTTGTCCGTTGCACACTATGCCGCTTCCTACGCCTGTTCCCAGTGTTATAGTGATAAAGTCAGTGTAACCTTTTGCCGCCCCAAAAAGCATTTCTCCCATTGCAGCGGCGTTAGCATCGTTGGTAAGCTCTATCGGGATATTTGGAAAATAAGCCGACATTAACTTACAAATTGGTACAACCTCTTCCCATTCAAGGTTTGGAGCCTGCTCGATAGTTCCGTGCAAATAGTTACCGTTGGGAGCGCCTATTCCAATGCCCACGAGTTTAACATTGCCACATGTTTTAACAGCCGAATTTATTAATTCAACCAAATCGGTTAAATATGCATTAAAATCAGCGCCGTGCTTGCGTGTAGGCATTTTGTCGCGTTTGATTATTTCGCCATTTAGCTCAATTACACCTACTTCCGTGTTTGTTCCACCTATATCAATTCCAATTAAAACATTATTCATATATTTATTTTTAAAATAAGGTTAACTTTGCAAATGCGTGAAGTATAATACCATTTATCAATAACAAGTATTAATAGTTGATACAAAAAGCATAAATATATTCAAAATTAATTATTTTTGTTTTAATTTAGGTTTTGATATTTTTATTTTAGCAAAAATTATTGAACAGATTGTATAGTTAGTAAACGCAAATGAAACGAACACGTCAACTTTCTACGAAGGAACAAGGCGGTGCATTGAGCGGAGTATTTCGATGGTTGTTGTGCTTGTGCTTCGACCAGTTCAGCAACCATCGAAATACAGGCTAAATAACCATCGATGTGTAGAAGGTACAAGGTGAAAGTAGGAAGAAATTTTATAAACTTTTAACTGTATAGCATGTTAGTTCCATACGACCTTAAACTGACAAAATTATAAACGTATGAAATTTAGCAAACGGTATAAAATATCCTCTTTATTCTTAAAATACATTAAACTGGTATCGTTAGTATCAATTCTTTTGATGATATCGGCTTATTCTATAATTGAGATTCTTGAGTTTTCAAAAAAATCAAAGCTTCTTCGAGAAGAATTTCAAAATACGCAAAAACAAATTGCTACAGACGAGACAAATAAAATTGTAGAGTATATCAACCTGTCTCGTTTATTTCTTGATGATAAAATGAACCGTATGCTTTATGAAAGGACTAACGAAGCTTGGGCAATTGCTGATAATATTTACAAAAAATATAAAGATACGAAATCTCAATCTGAAATAAAGCTAATCGTAAAAGAAGCGCTACGACCCATTAGATTTAATAACCAACGAGGGTATTATTTTATTGCATCGCTAAATGGTGTAGAGGAGTTGTACCCAATCAAGCCTGAAGTTGAAGGTACAAATTTACTTGGACTAAAAGATGATATGGGTAATTATGTAATCAAAGATGAAATAGAGATAGTTAATAAATTTGGGGAAGGTTTCGTTACAGGCTACTGGAAAAAACCTGGCGATAAAAGTGATAAGATATATTCTAAAACTTCATTTATAAAAGTATATAAACCTCTTGGATTTTATCTTGGGTGTGGCGAATATCTTGACGAAATGATGGAAGATATCCAAGACGACGCGATAAAAAATGTCAAACAAATGAGGCTTGATAAAAATAGTTATTTGTCTATTTACACCTTTGATGGTGATCCTGTTATCACAAACCTCTCAGTTTCAGAAGAAGGCAAAAATATGTGGGATATCACAGACGCTAACGGTGTAAAAATAATGCAAGAGATGCGCAAATTGGTTAATAATTTAGAAGGAGGCTATTTAACATATCATTGGAAAAAACCCGACACCGATACAGTTGTTCAAATACTTACGTACTGCAGAGCTATTCACGATTGGGAATGGATTGTTGGCTCATCTGTCCATTTAGATAGAATCGAAACAGTGATAGCTAAAGATAAACAGAGCTTATACGAACAATTGATTTTAAAGATAATTGTTGCATTAAGCTTTTCTGTATTGATATACATATTTATTGTAGTTCTTATGAGAAAAGTATCAAACAATTTGCAATCAAATTTTCAAGATTTCTCGCACAATCTCGAACACTCTGTTACAACAAACACCGAAATATCTATTAGAGAAACCAATATTGGAGATTTTATTCCAATAATTGACAATATAAATACAGTAATTTTAAGAAAAAAAACAATTGAATCCCAACTGTTAGCAAATGAATCACTTTTTAGGGTTATATTCGATAATGTCCCTATAATGATTGTAATACTTGATAGCAATTTTGACACTATACGTTGGAATATAGAAGTTGAAAAATACTTCTTTGTCTCTCCCGATGAATACCGTGGCTTTTCTACTCCAAGACTCCATAAACAAGCTAACATAGAATCTTTAAAAAAAATAATTTTAAATAAAAAAGATAGCACAGAGGGGATAGTACATACAATTCAATTTGAAACCAAAGAAGGGATACGTTATCAAAGTTGGACAACATTAAAAACCAAAACAGACAACATTGTATTGGCTGGTATAGATATAACTGATGTTAGGAATCAAGAAGAGACCATAAAAAACTTAAATGATGCAAAAGAGACAGTTTTTTCCATCATTTCAAACGACTTGTATGATCCATTTTCATATGTAGTGGGCATTACTCAGACTCTTTTAGCTAAATTTGATAAATTGAGCGATGATAATAAAAAGCTTTACTTAACACAAGTTAATTCATCATCGACTATCATGAAGATGCAATTGCAAAAGCTTATACAGTGGTCAAAGCTACAATCTGATAGTTTAATTGTCAACATAAGCAGGGTAAACTTGTTTTCAATCATCGATGATGTGGTAATGAAACAAATTTTGCAAGCTCACGCTAAACAAATTGAGATAAAAATCAATGTTGACCATTCTATTCAGTTAAATGCCGATCCCATACTATTGGAAATTGTTATTCAAAACATTATTTCAAATGCAATTATGTTTACTAATAAAAAGGGAAGTATAGAGATATCGGCAATTAAATTGACTCAAAATACAACCATAATTATTTCTGATAACGGTATTGGAATGACCCCAGAACAAATTGAAAATATTTTTGATATGGCAAAAACTCCCCGCCGCAAAGGAACTGCTAAGGAAACAGGGATAGGTTTGGGTCTAATCATATGCAAAGCGTATGTTGAGAAAATGAATGGATACCTTTGGATTGAAAGTACTGTGGACGAAGGAACAACTGTTTATATACAGCTGTAGTTAGCTGAAAGTTAAAAGCGCTACACTCGGTCGCTGAGCGTAGCATTTCAATAGTCGTTGAGCTTGTCGAAATACAAGCTCAATAACCATCGAAGTGTGAAGTGAAACACGAAATTTCTCATTTGGTTTCACTGTCGAACGCAACTTGGTATAAAATATTTGTGGCAAGTTTTTTATGAGAATATTAAATCACTATATTTGTGAAAACATACAACTTCTATAGAGGTAATGAAAAAAGTAAGGCTTAGAGTACTCGGAATATCATATAGTCAAACCCAATCTGGCGCATATGCTTTGGTGTTGAAGGAAGAAGACGGAGAACGTCGTATTCCCATTATCATTGGAGGGCATGAGGCTCAATCAATAGCCATACAGTTGGAAGGGTTAAGACCTCCAAGACCTTTAACTCACGATTTGTTTCTTAGCTTAGCAGACGCTTACAATATTTCATTAGTCGAAGTTTTTATTAATAAATTAGAAAAAGGTATATTTTATTGTGAACTTGTTTGCGATAATAAATATTCCAGAATTAAGCTAGATGCACGTACATCTGATTCAATTGCGTTGGCGCTCAGATTTCATTGTCCTATTTATACTACGGAAGATATACTTAAACGTGCAGGGATTAATGTCGAGGAAGAGAAAGAAGAGCGCGAGTCAGGTGTAAAAAAAGAGACTTCAAAAAAAGAACAATCTGGCAGAGATTTCCAAAACTTGACTGACGAAGAGCTCGAAAAAATGCTTGAAAGAGCAATACAAGAAGAAAACTATGAGATGGCAAGCAAGCTTCAAGATGAAATAAAATATAGGAAAAGAAGAGGGGGAAAATAAACATTATGCACATAAAACGAATATGTTAATTAAGTCATGTTGTCTAAGAATTTGATTTAAAGACATGTAGGTTGCAAATCCCTATTAACCCATTAAACAACAGGTATATGAGAAACATTGTTAAGGTTTTGTTTTTACCATTCGTAATATTCTTATTCTTAACAAATACGACTTTTGCCAACGAGCAAATAGACACAGACACAACAATTGCTTTAAACCAAGTAGTGAGCGACACTACAGCAATTGTTAGTGACGATGCTCCAAGAATGGAAATAACAAACATTAGCGATTCTGCAGGTATGTCACTGTACAGCATTTTTCGTGGTTTAATAGGAATGTTTGTACTTTTGTTATTAGCTTGGCTAGTAAGTCAAAATCGTAAAGCTATAAATTGGAAAGTTGTCTTTATTGGATTAGTCTTTCAAATTATCCTCGCTATTGGAGTTTTATATGTGCCTGCGGTACAATGGTTTTTTGAAATTGTAGGTAAAATATTTATCAAAATATTAGATTTCACCAAGGTAGGCAGTGAATTTTTACTTGGAGATCTACTAGACATGTCGAAATTTGGAATGATTTTCGCTTTCCAGATATTGCCTACAATTATTTTCTTCTCGGCGCTAACAAGTGTACTATTTTATTTAGGCATAATACAAAAGGTTGTTTACGCCCTTGCGTGGCTTATGGTTAAAGCAATGAAGCTTAGCGGAGCTGAAAGTCTTGCAGTTGCAGGAAATATTTTTCTTGGTCAAACCGAGTCCCCACTGATGATTAAAGCCTATTTGGACAAAATGAACAGATCAGAGATATTTTTGGTAATGACAGCAGGAATGGCAACTGTTGCTGGTGGTGTTCTTGCTGCATACGTTGGCTTTCTTGGTGGCGATGATCCTGTACAGAGGTTGCTATTTGCCAAACACCTATTAACAGCTTCTGTTATGGCTGCTCCTGGCGCTGTTGTAATTTCAAAAATAATAGTGCCCCAAACTGAAAAAGTTGAAGTGAAAGCCGAAGTAACCAAAGAAAAAGTTGGGTCAAACTTCCTCGATGCTATGTCAAACGGGACAATAGAAGGTCTTAAGCTCGCTGCGAACGTTGGAGCAATGTTACTTGTTTTCTTCGCTTTTATTGCAATGTTTAATTTTATTTTAGTCAAAATAGGATCATTTACCAGCCTTAACGGTTTAATAGCTTCTATTACAGATGGCAACTACACAGAATTAAATTTACAGTTTATTTTAGGTTATTCGTTGTCGCCATTGATGTGGGCTATCGGAGTTAATCCTCAAGACATGACTCTTATGGGTCAACTTTTAGGAGAAAAGCTTATAGCAAGTGAATTTGTGGGGTACACCTCTTTGGCTTCTTTTAAGGCAAGTGGAGCATTTGTTGAAACCAAGTCAATTATAATGGCTACCTATATGCTATGTGGTTTTGCAAACTTTGCCAGTATAGGAATACAAATAGGTGGCATTGGTTCACTAGCGCCGAATAAACGCGAACTATTATCAAGATACGGTATTAGAGCACTTATTGCTGGCAGCTTGGCATCGCTTATGTCAGCCACAATTGTGGGTATTATTTTAGGTTAATATAGTAATGTTCTTTTTATATTTAATGCTATTTATGCATTGATTTTCAGGGTATAAGCAGGTTGTTAATCCTCTTTAATATGGGCAAATCAAAAAAGAAATATTATGTTGTATGGGTAGGAAGAATACCCGGTATTTATGAAACTTGGAATGAGGTTAAGGACCAAGTTCATGGATACGAAAATGCAAAATATAAAGGTTTTGAGAGCCTCGATGCTGCACGCGAAGCGTATGAAAACGACTTTAATAAATATATTGGAAAACATATAATATCGCAAAATAGTAGCGTTGGTAACTATATTGTCGATTCAATTGCTGTTGACGCCGCTTGTAGCGGTAATCCAGGCGATATTGAGTATCAGGGTGTTTATGTCAAAACAGGACAACGACTGTTTTATCAAGGACCATTTGAACAAGGTACAAATAATGTGGGCGAGTTTTTAGCAGTTGTACATGCCCTTGCTTATTGCAAAAAGCATGGTGTAGATTTACCTATTTATAGTGACTCACAAAGAGCAATAGACTGGGTAAAACAGAAAAAAGTAAAAACAAAGCTGTTTAAGAGTTATGAAAATCAAAAAATATTCGATCTTATTGATAGAGCAGAGTTTTGGCTTGCAAACAACGAATATTCCAACAAAGTATTAAAATGGCAAACCGAAGCATGGGGCGAAATACCTGCTGATTTTGGGAGAAAATAACGGATTAGAAGGAGCAAGGCGGTGCGCTGAGCGTAGTCGAAGTGCAGCAGTTGGGCGCTTATGAGACACCGCCTTGGTTTTGATGTTTATTTTATGTATAACAGATGTCAACTTATTTTACGGTAATGTATGACATTACACAAACTGCGGCGCCCTCTTTACCATCGTGGAAGTATGCGTTTATTTGATATATTCCTGCTTTCATACAGGAGAATCCGCAGGCATTGTCAATTGCTCCGTCAGCTTTTAAATTTGATACTAATTTATTTGCACCATCAAATATTTCAATAATTAGTTTTCCTTCGTATCCGTCAGCATTACAAGTGCTAAATTTGTATATGGTGCCTTTGTTTAAGACAATACTGTTTTTTGTCGATGGTGGTGGTTTGACAGCGCTTTGTGGCATTTTATATTTGAAATCTTTTAAATAAGTAGCATTTCCAATATTAAGCGCACAGGAATTAACTAACTCATCACTTTGCGCCATTGTGTGATTTGCCGATAATACTAAGCTAATTATTAATAATAGAAATATCTGCTTCATGGGTAATCTGTTTTTCTGAATTTTCAAATTTTTAATAGTAATTTGCTACTTAAATGTTTATGATTTCTTGTCTAACCTCATCAATTGATTTGATAATGTTGTCTAAAGTTTTTTCTGGTACATTAACATACGATGTTTCATTCTGAATATAGACTAAAATACCGTCAATTTCTACTTCTTTGCCTTCCCCTTGTACAATTGTTTTAGTTACACCGTCGAAAGAGTCTAAGATACGTGAAAAGTGTTTATGCAGTTGCTCGTATTGCGGATTATTTTTGTAGTGTGAAAGAATCTCAACTAAATTTTCAACTATAGTCTTTTGTTCTCCAATGCGCTCTATTACTTCTGTGTTTTGACGAGCATTTTTTATAACTTGTGTTGCAATAAACATACCTTCCACCCACATGCCACAAATTATCAAAGCGCTAACCTCAGAACGTCCAGTTTTTTGAAGATGAACGTCCATGTTGTTAAAACTCGATACAGATAAATACATCAATGAATCAAGATTTTCATTATTGGTGGCCAATCTACGTATTGTGTTAAAATCAAAGAATTGTTGAACTCTCAGTTCTTCACTTAGCTTACGTATGGCACGCATATTGGTCATAACTGGACCTGTTTTTTTATACATGTTTAAATATCCCAAGTCTGCACCAAAAATACCGAGATTAAGCGCTCGCTTGAAGTCCGTATTATAACGGTCAACAGCATCGATGCTTGTGATATAGTTTTCATTGAACGGCGCTCCTGTTGCTTGTAAAAGAGCTGCCATTTCAACGGGCGACGAGGATATATTTTGTAGGATTTGTAGTGTTTCTGAGGTTTCGGATGTTTCATATTCCATAGAATCCAATGCATCACTCTCTTCTACTATGGATTTGAAAATATCAGTATTGCTGCTTGTTTTGTCTTTATTACATCCGCCGCAACCGTATCCTACAATAGCGATAACAAATGAGTAAATTATGACCCGATTCATATATATATTCTTTTGTAGTATTTCTATTTAATGATTTAATACACAGTATTATAAAATATTAAATTGAGACACTGTTTGTGTTAACTTTTTCAATGCCTAAATATAGTAATTATTTTTTTCTAAATCGTATTATTATTCTTGGAAGTTTAATTTTTGCCACTCTATTTTTTATTGGTTTTGTTATTTTGCCAAAGTTAATAAATGAAAACCACCTGTTAAATTTTTTTCCGATATTTGAGTCGATAGCTTTTTTCAAAAGGTCATAGTATAAAGTGATATACATTAATCCAGTCATTAACCATACCATTACCATGTTGAACCAAAATGTATCGAAATAAACACCCATAAAGTGCTTTTTAGGAGCGTAAAAGTGTGTCCTGAAACTAAATAAGTCGTCTGGTTTTGATATTCTGAAGATGGGGTCGCGTTGTTTAATTAGTCTTCCGTCAGATTCTACAACTTGTTTCATGTAAATATTTTTCACAATATCAGCTACTGCTTCATTGTGATATTTATTTTGTTGATCTATATATATCCTTGGATCTTTAGCATCTAAAGCCATGATAATGTTTTCTTTAGCTTTTGTTGCTTTTGCAATCTCTATTTCGTAATAGTCGGTAACTCTATTAAGGTAGTCAAGTGTGTGGTTTGCAACAAATGCGTCGAAGCTTTCGACTGTAAGTTTGTCAAAGTAGTCAAACTCAACGTTTGGATTCGCCTCTAACTCTCGTGCAATCTCACCTTGTATTAGTTTTAGGGTTTTTTCGGCTTTTTTAATTCTATCTTCGTTTTTAGAAATAATACCAGTTAGCGATTCATCGACCCGTTGGCGTATCTCTGCTGTCCATTTTGTTCCTTTTAAGTCGCCATTGCTTATTGTTTTATCAAATTCGTAAAAAAACTTCTCAAATTCATTGTCTTTGAATTGTTTTACCATCAGTCCCTCGTAGCACCAACGCGACGGGATAAACTCTGCAATTAGTGGCACTTTATCAACGCTACCAATGGTTTTGTTTAACTTATCGAAACTAAACATTGCTCCCCCTAATACCATTTGTGGTATCATTAGCAAGGGGATTAAAATGTAAATAGTGACTGCCGAATTGAACGCAGATGATATGTTTAAGCCAAGCATATTAGAAAACGCTGCTATTGTCCACAGCGCCATCCAATATTCAAAATTAAGACCTTTAAGTTCGAGAATAGGGTTGGCAACTATTATGAAAAGAAACGACTGAATTGCAGAAATAGCAAATAGTATAACAACTTTACTTGCCAAATAACTTGATCTTGAGAGGTTTAAAAAAGCCTCTCGTTTAAGTATCTTTCGGTCTTTAAATATTTCTTCGGCGCTAACTATAAATCCGAGGAATATGGCTACAATCAGTCCCATGAAGATGTATATGGGGATATTTCCGTTTACTCTAAAAATATAAGTATCAGAGTCGGGTTCTATATAACGAACTATGAATGAGAGCATAAAGCCCAATAGAGGGGCTTCCAACAGATTTATTATAACGTATTGTTTGTCACTAATTTTAGATAATACGTCTCTTATCGTGTAAATTTTGAGTTGCGAAAACCAGTTTGGGATATTAAGACCCTTTGGAGGTTCTTGCTCGACATCATCAATTCGCTCGTATTTAGCGCTTTCCTTATAATATTCTTCCCACTTTTCGGGACTTACTTTGCGATTACCTGTATATCTTCCAAATTCGTCAACTACTTGTGCATCAATTATATTGAATATTAGCTCGGGATTTACGTTACCGCAAGTGGGGCACTCTCCAACCTCGGCATTAATTTGGTTATCAATAGTTTTAAAGTATGAAACAGCCTCAACAGGATTACCGTAATAGATCATATATCCGCCGGTGTCTAGAATTATCATCCTGTCGAACATTTTGTAAATGTCTGATGATGGCTGGTGGATTACAACGAATATTAATTTGCCTTTAAGCGCGAGCTCACGTAAAAGGTCCATAACGTTTTCCGAGTCTCTTGATGATAATCCAGATGTTGGTTCGTCAACAAATAGTATAGATGGTTCGCGAATTAATTCGAGGGCGATGTTCAAACGTTTTCTTTGTCCTCCGCTTATGACTTTATTAAGTGGCGAGCCTACTTTGAGGTCTTTACGTTCTAATAAACCTAAGCTGTTTAAGGTTTTGAGTACAAGTTTGTCAATCTCTTCGTTTGACAAATCTTTGAAGCAGAGTTTTGCATTATAGAACAGATTTTCATATACCGTAAGCTCGCTAATAAGTAGGTCATCTTGTGGAATTGAGCCGATTACACCTTCAAGTTGTTCACTTTGGTTATGTAAATCTATACCGTTGATTTTCACAGTTCCTGTTGATGGGCTTTGTAAACCTGTCAATAAGTTA
The DNA here is from genome assembly GCA_035407925.1 of Salinivirgaceae bacterium. Classification (GTDB taxonomy): domain Bacteria; phylum Bacteroidota; class Bacteroidia; order Bacteroidales; family Salinivirgaceae; genus JAAYQU01. The sequence continues at coordinate 16,649 of DAOOBP010000008.1, read as the reverse complement.
AGCAGTGTGGTTTTACCTGCTCCACTGGCGCCCATAATTCCGATAAGTCTTCCTTGTTCTTCTGAAATAGAGATATTTCTTAAGCCGATGGCTCCATTTGGGAATCTAAAATCAACATTATCAACATTATATGTTATATGTGCGGATGTTACGTCTGCTAAAAAGTGGGAAATTACATCGGAATAATATATTGGTTTACTCTTAGGCAGTCTAATTGAACTTCCGTTGGCGAAGATATATATGTTCTCATTGTTTATTGGTAGTCCGTTCAGAAGTATCTCTTCTGTACCTGAGTAACGTAAGAAATATAACTCAACGCTCTTTATTTGAAGAATAAGTATATCTTCATCGAGTTCTTCAGTTTCAATTTGTTTACACTCATCGTCTTCGGCAGTTGGCTTGCTACTAATTCTAAGAATGTTGCTATTACTTATTGTTTGTGGATTATCGATAATAAATTGCTCTGTACTTTCAAATTCTTCAGGAGTAATATTAAATACTTCGGCGACTGTGTTGATGATCGCCATCCTTTGTTCAGTAAATTTTTTATCAGCATTTACGAGTTCGAATAGACGCACAAGAACAACTATTTTTTGCTTTTGGGTAAGTCGCCTGTTAATTTTCTTACAAATTCCAAGAATTCTTACCGAGTCTCTAACAGATGTTAATTGTTGTTCTTTATCTTGGTTGTTTATATTGTTTGGGTCTATGTCGGCATGTTCATAAAATAGATTAAGGTATTCTGTGACAGCTTCGTGACTTAGCTGTGATGTCAGAAACTTTTTCACAAATATCAATTCGTTATCTGCAACCCCGCTGTCTTGTTTAGCAATGAGGGCGAAAAGTTGCATTAACGCTTTGAGAATTTCTTCACTCATACCTTAATGTTTTTGATAGTAATTTAGAAAACTGAATTAATCTATAGGATAACTAACCTGTTCGAACGGGATTTCAACTATATCTGCATATTCTTCTCCTGCCTCTTCCATATCTTCATCATCGTCTGGGAAATGCCAACGAACTAGTACGTCGTTGCCTGCTTCGTAAATTTCTTCGAGCTTCAGAAGGATATCGAGTAGTAGTTTTGATGATGCGGTATTAAAATATACTAATTTGAAATTGAAAACAGTTTTATCGTTTGGTTTTTTTGAATATCTGTCGAGCCAGTCGAGTATTGGTTCATAAAAAGCTGCAACATCTTCAGGTAATGAACGTCCCGAAATTTCAAAAAGATCGTTTTGTGCATCAAGTGTAACACTTGGCGTATCGTCTGTTTTAATAATTTTAATTACTTCCATGGTGTGTTTAATTATTTAATTATTTCTTAATATTTCGGTTGAGAGTACGAAAAATGAGTACTCGTCGTTTATTGGTAGAAAGTGATAATTTAGTTCACTTCCGGTTTTCCTTGCCACATCGATAAATCCTAAGCCTGCACCTCCTTTGTTTGATAATCGTCCCTCTTTAATTCGTTCCTTGTATAACTCTTTCAAACCATCTTTGTCTAGGGAGTTAATGTGGTCAAGCAGTGTTGTGATAGATGGTATTTTTTCTTTGCCAATCGCGTTGCCTGTAGTAACGGTGTAATTAACACTACCTTTACTTAACAAAAAAATACCCTTCCCATCTCTATGCAGAGACGTGTTGTCGCTTTCAATAAATTCAGCATGTTTACTGAGGTTTTGTAAGCATTCAACCATGACGTGGAAAACTCTCTTCAGTGTAGAAGGGGCTTCCATTTGAGCTTCCATGCTTGTTTCTGTTAGAGAAGTAAATGCTTTGATAATTTGGTGTGTAACAACTCCTTCATAAACTAAAACAACTTGGTGGTCACGCATAGTTTTATAGAAACTATACACAAACTCTAAAAACTCTTTAATTTCTATTTTACTATCCATAACAATTCCTAATTTATATTCATTTCTTAAATTTTCTATTAAAACTCTATACCTATTAATAATACATCATCTATCTGTTTATTATCTCCTTTCCATTCAATAAAATCTTTGCTAAAGTAGTTAAAATATTGTATCATATTGTAATTGGGATAATTTGTAATTGATTCACGTATTCTTCTTGGTTGGTATTTGTGATTACCAGGACCTCCTATTTGGTCTGGCAATCCGTCAGAGAAAAAGAATATTTTATCGCCTTGGTTAATATCAATTTCGTGGTTTGTAAAAGGCTCTTCTGGTCTTTTACCAATTGGTATGCCTCCAATGGCTTTGCGATTTCCTTTGAACTCTTCTAGCTTTTTCTCCCTCAGTAAATATAGGGGTCTGTGTGCACCTGAGTAATGTAGTTTTCGAGATTTTAAATCAATTTTGCAAAATGCAATATCCATTCCGTCACGTGCATTTGCTCCTTCCATATCTTGTTTTAAAGCTGACCTAACTTTGAGGTGGAATGTGTCTAAAATTTCACCTGCATTCATATTTGAATCGTGGTCAACAACGTTGTTTAGTAAAAAGTATCCCACGAATGAAAGTAGTGCGCCTGGAACGCCGTGTCCTGTACAGTCAACAGCAGCAATGTAAATAATCTCTTCTTTGGTAAAAAACCACGGAAAGTCTCCACTAATTACATCACGTGGCTGGTAAAATATAAATGATTTGGGTAAAAATTCTTGTACTAATTTGGTATTAGGGAGTAGCGCTTTTTGTATTCTTTCGGCGTAGTTGATACTTTCTGTAATATTTTTATTTTTCTCTTTAATTTCGTTCTCATTTTTCTTTTGCTCAGTAATATCATGTGCTACTATGAGAACTGTTTCTAACTCTTTCTCTTCGTTAAATTCTGGTATGGCGCTTACTTGCTGTATTCTATCCCCAAAATTGGTTGGAAAAGTAGTTTCGTAGTTCTGTTTCTGTAATGTTTTGCCAACATCAACCAATGCTTTGTTAAAAAACTCTTTTATTTGATCTTTAAAGTCAACTTGTTCAAGATTTTTTCCAACAACTGTCTTATTGTCAACACCTGTAAATATTTTAACTATTGGGTTGGCGTAGAAGAACTGACCTGATAGGTTTAATCGCATGATCATATCGGGCGAATTTTCTGATAAAGCTTGCATTTTGCTTTTCATTCGCTCCTCTTTTTCAGCTCGTTTACGCTCTGTTATATCCTGCGAATTAATAATAACTCCTTGTATTGCGGGGTCGTGCAAAAGATTCTTTCCAACTGATTCGATATAGACTTTTTTGCCGTCTTTACGCATATATGTGAATTGCACTACTACTGGTTTTTCAGGCTCTTTAAGCAATGTTTGGAACATCTCTTTTATGTCGGCATGCCCTTTTGATGTGAGCCTGTCAAAATCCTTACCTTCGATCATCTCCTCGGGTGTAAAACCATAAATGTTTATTACCGACGGTGAAACGTATGTTAATTGTTGTGATTCATTATAAATGGATATTACTTCTGAAGCGTTCTCTAATAGTGAATGTATTCTTTTTTGTGAGTTTTCTACCTCTTGTATTTGTTGTTCAAGTTTTGTATTTGTTCGCTCAAGCTCTTCGTGTGTAGCCCGCATCTCTTCTGCATTCTGACGAAGTTCTTCTTCATTTTCCTTAAGTTCTTCGGTCATTTGTTGTGAGTCTTGGAGTAGCTGTTCCGTTTTAGCATTTACCTTTAAATTGAACAGAGTTCGTGCTATTATTTCACTAAGTTCTTGTAAAAAACGAATCGAAAGATTTGTGAAATCGTTTGAGAGTGAGGCAAATTCTAATACTCCTTGAAGTTTTTCATCGGTTATGAGTGGTACAATAAGAATGCTGTTTGGTTTTTGATCTTTAAGCAGTCCACTCGTTATTGTTACGTAATTGTTAGGGATCTCTTTTAGGTAAATAGTGTCCATTTCATAGGCGGCTTGACCGATAAGACCTTCTCCAATTTTAAACTTCTGGTTAACTTGTCTCTTTCTGTTATAAGCGTATGTTGCTATATTTGTAAGAGTTTGGCGGTCTTCGTCGTAAATATAAAATGCTCCTTGTGTAACTTTTATGTAACCAATTAATGAAACAAGTGTTTGATAGGCTAAGTTTTCAATATCATTGTATTTCCTAAGTATTTCAGATACTCGATCTTTTCCCGCAGCTATCCATCCTTGGTCTGCTTCTTTTCTTGCTGTGGAGAGCAAATTGTCTCTCATTCGTATCAAAGAGTGTCCAAGTATGTCATTTTCATCAATAATGACATCGTCTATTTGGAAATTTCCCTCGCCTATGTTTTTTGCAATTTGAATATTACGATTTATTGTACTCTCTTTTTGTTGAATAGTGTTTTCGTAGTAAGTTTCACTGGCTTGAAGCATTTTTTCAATACGATATCCTATAAAACCAAGAACTAAAGGCGCCAGATCTATTATTATCAAAGAGGGATTGTAAATGTGTATTTGAACTAAACCATAAATTGATATTTCTTGGTCGTGAATAATAAACTCTATAATCCATGCTACGATGGGAAAAGCCATGCCAAGAAGAATAATACCAACTGGGAATCCTGTTTCGGATTCACTACCAAGAAGCATTTTTCGTACTTGTTTTGACCGTTTGAAATTCATATGATATGTTACTTAAAAAATGTTTTAACGTTTTTACAAAGCTACTTTATTTTTCGAAATGTCCGCAAAGGTTGTTAAGAATTTTCTCTAAAATAGTTATTTGTTTAGAGTTTAAATGATTGAATAATGCCAATTCTACAACGGCAACAGTTTTATCATTTGATACTATTGGCATGATGATGATGTATTTTGGTTCGCTTTTGCCTAAACCCGACATGATTTGTCGATAATTATCAGGTAGTTCTTTTAAATACAATGTTTTACAATCTCTAGCAACTTGACCGTTTAGTCCTTCATTAAAACCAAAAGGTGCAGGTTGTTCTTCTCCATAAAAAGCGTAGTCTGCTATCGGTTCAAAAAGTTCCGTGTTGTTATTGTATTTGTAAAACAGTCCTTGAACTATATCAAACTCTTTAGCCATACGTGACAGAAAAGTTTTGGCTATCTCTATAGGATCGTTTATTTTGTCGAATTGTTCTATTAAACTGTTGAAATTGTTTTGTTTATGTTCTGTCTGTTCTTCATCCTCATCCTCTTTGGGGTTTATTACTTGTTTTATTGTAATGTTTTCGGGTAAATGACTATTTGTGTATTTAATATATTCGGCTTTTATTGCAGAAAACATACGCCTGACCTTTAAGTGCATTACTGCAATTATGACAATAAGCAAAACAAGGGATGCTGTTGCGAATTTATCATATATTTTAAAGTAGTCAATAATAACAATATTGCAAAGTATCACTATTATTGACAATAAAAACAGATATGATAGTTGTCGTTTATGTTTTTTTATCTTTTCCATAGCGCTTACAAAGTTATCCTATTTTATTTAAAAAACGGACTATTTCCGTTGTTGAGTATTTATGATCAACGTTCATAATTTGCAAACAAGCATTTGGCATAGTTGGAACTTGGCATTCTGCGGGGTCTTGAACAATAGTTAATCCTCCGTTTTCTTTTACTTTTTTTAATCCAACTGCTCCGTCTTTGTTAGCTCCTGAAAGAATTATCCCAACGAGCTTTCTTTTATAATTATAAGCGGCAGACATAAAAGACAAATCAATTGATGGGCGACTATGATTAACAGGTTCTTCAGTTGATAATGAGAATCTGTTTCCCAACTCTATGTACATGTGGTAGTTAGCAGGGGCTAAATATACTACACCTGATTTTATGGAATCTTTATCGTCAGGCTCTATAACTGGTAAACTTGATTTTATACTCAGAGCTTCCACGAATCCTGATCTAATATGCTTCAACCTATGTAAACACAGAAACACTGGCAATGAATAGTTTGTTGGTAGCGACGAAATTATTCGTGTTATCACCTGAAAACTTCCAGCGCTTCCTCCTATAATAACTGCTTTATAATTTGACATCATACATTGCGTTTTTTGTAAATTTTTTCTAATGGATTTAAGCACGTCAACTTTCGTGAAATTGGCGAACCATCAATGTTTTCTTTTGATCCAATGCAAAAAATGCCACCTACAACTAAGCTATCAAAAAGTGTTTGACAAACTCTGTCTTGAGTAGTTGCATTTAAGTATATCATTCTGTTTCTGTATAAAATAAGATGGTGTCCGGGTATAGGGTCATCTTGAACAAAGTTATGTTTTTTTGTTTCAACTCCTTTAAGTAACGTACTGTCCATTATTACCTTATTGCTTTCGGTGGTATAATAATTTGAAATTTCAGTATCTTCTGTAAATCTTTTGTAATTGCCTTCAGAGTTTTCCATTTTACGTACATCGTATGACATTTTGCCGTCTAAGTCGTCTAATCTTAGTTGGCTTAAACTGGTTGCAAGAACTTTTACTTTGTCTTGCAGATTCGATTCTTTCAACAGAATCATTAAACTGTAAACGTCATCTGCAGATGATATGCCAGGTATTAATACTTTAATGTTTGAATGTACTTTTATAAGTTCAGGTAAATAAACATCTCTTAAATCTCTCCAAAATGATGGATCTCTGAACATTTCAGTTGTATCAACTAAGCCTTCAGAAAGAAATTTTTCAAATAGTTTGGGCTCGGTCTCTACACGATTTATAAAGTCAGCGACAGAAGAGTAATTGTTTTCATTTATTACTTTCAATATACGACGTTTGAACGAAGTAAGGGCGTAACCACTAAAATCGATATTATACGTATCGTTTATAGCAGCTATAATTTTTTTTGTGTCAACTATGCCTATGTCGTGTATCATGAATTAGAATGATTTTTTCTTATATATGCCTTTTGTCCTTTCAAAACTGTTGGCTACAGAACCTAAAATGCTTTCGTGTGCACCTAAAATTAAGTAGCCATCACGGTATAGATTGCCGGAAAACATCTCAACAACTTGATTTTGCAGCTTGTTGTTAAAGTATATTATAACATTTCTACAAAATATAATATCAAATTTTGAATAAAAAATATTTTTATCGTTTACCAAATCATGCTTTCTATACACAGCCTTATCTCTCAAAAAAGGCTTCATTGTTATTATGTCTTTATTTTTATCGATATCAAAATACTTTTCATATGGGACATCACGTATATCCTCGTAGTTGTAGGGATTTTCTTTAATGACTTTGTCAAAATTGTCAAGATAATTAAGGTTGAACCTATATCTGTATTCTCCTTTTTTAGCCTTTTCGAGCATCTCGGTATTTAGGTCAGTAGCAAAAACCTTGGCTTTCTCTAACAAATCAAGTTCATTTAGAAGAATAAGCATGGAGTATATCTCTTGCCCACTAGAACACCCAGCGTGCCAAATGAAAATTGATTTATTTTGTTTGAAATTTGGAAGTATCCTGTATTTTAACGTAGTCCATAGCTCAGGATCACGAAACAGTTCGGTAGTATTTACCGTTATTCCCTGAACAACGTGCTCTAAAAAATTACTATCCTTTGATATTTTGTGAATAAGTTCGTCAATGGACATCTTGTAATCTAGTAAAATTTTGTCTATACGACGACGAAATGACTTTTCAGAATAATCCGTAAAGTTATATGTCGAAACGTTTTTGACTGCAGAAATAAACCTATTGCTTTCCTCAATTGAAACCATACAGAACTTTAACTCAAATACAATTTAATCGTTGGGTGTAATAAATTTTAACAAATAAAAGTAAAGTAAATCGAGCATTTGTTATTTATATTTCTTTAGACTTTCAATTTAAATTACAAATATGGCAAAAATACCTTTTATCTTGAATTTTCTAATCAAATCTCAAAAATAGAAAAAAATCATGAAACACAGCTATTAATTAAAATTTATGTTAAATCAATTTTTTATATACGATTGTAATGTGATATTATTATTGTATAAATTAGCAGCATGGTAGATTAAGTTAAAAGCATTGCACTGAGCGAAGCCAAAGTGTCGAAGTGTTTTAAAAGTTTTTTTCCATTCACCATTCTACCATTCACCCCGCAACCCATTTCATCCAATTTTTCAAGATTTGAAACTAATATAATAGTGTAAATTTTGAAATAATTGTAATTAGAAATCGACATTCGAGAAATTTAGTAAAAAAACATACCTTTGTGGACTTTATTTAAACTAAGCGAAGTTGATTGATATTATTAAGTACTCATACCGATTGGACACACACTGTAAATCATGTTTTTTGAATTAGTAACAGAAAAAAAAACAGTGGGCGCAAGAGCAGGTGTTATACGCACACATCATGGAGAGATTCCAACTCCAATTTTTATGCCTGTCGGTACATTAGGCACTGTAAAAGCTGTATTACAAAGAGATTTAGAGCATGATATTGATGCTAAGATAATATTGGGGAATACGTATCATCTCTATTTACGTCCGGGAATGAGTATTCTCAGTCAGGCAGGAGGCTTATTCAAATTCATGAATTGGGAAAGACCTATACTTACAGACAGCGGAGGGTTTCAGGTCTTTTCGCTCTCTGACATGAGAAAAATTAGTGAAGAGGGTGTTGAATTTCGTTCGCATATTGACGGCTCTAAGCATTTTTTTACGCCTGAGAATGTTGTTGATAAACAGCGCATTATCGGCTCTGATATCATGATGGCATTAGATGAGTGTCCTCCAGGTGATTGCGACAGAGAATATGCAAAAAAGTCGTTAATGTTGACACAAAGATGGTTAGAAAGAGGTTTTTCTTATTTTAGGAATACCGAACCGTTATATGGTTATAAACAACATATTTTCCCAATTGTACAAGGCGCAGTGTTTGCAGATTTGCGTCGAGATGCTGCAAAATTCGTATCAGATATGGACGCAGTTGGAAATGCTATCGGGGGTCTTTCTGTTGGAGAGCCAACCGAGATTATGTATGAAATGATTGAGGTAGTTAACGATATACTTCCGGCTGAAAAGCCTCGTTATTTGATGGGAGTGGGAACTCCTGCAAATATAATAGAAGGTATTGCACGAGGAGTTGATATGTTCGATTGCGTTATGCCAACCCGCAATGGTAGAAACGGAATGTTGTTTACATGGGACGGCGTCATTAACATAAAAAATAAAAAATGGGAGAACGATTTTTCTCCTATAGATGCAAGTGGAAAATCTTATGTTGACCAAAATTTTTCTCGCGCATATTTAAGGCATCTTTTCCAAGCAAGAGAAATACTTGGTCTTCAAATAGCAACTATTCACAATCTGAGGTTTTATTTAGATTTAGTAAGAGAGGCAAGAGAACAAATAATTAGTGGTACATTTGAGGAGTGGAAAAAAGAGGTAATTGTTCGTGTTAGCAATCGTTTATAATAAACTTGTATTTTATTGATTATTAAATGTTTAATACGTTAGATAGATATATACTAAAAAAATTCATGGCAACCTATTTTTATGCAATAGGTCTCATTGTTATATTGGTGGTTATATTTGATCTTTCAGAACGACTCGACGATTTTATAGAAAACAAAGCTCCTATTAATGCCGTTGTTTTTGATTATTATGTTAACTTCATACCATATTTTGTAAATCTCTTTAGCGGACTTTTTACTTTTATAGCCGTCATATTCTTCACTTCAAAAATGGCTACCCATAGTGAGATTATCGCCATTTTGAGTGGCGGTGTCAGCTACCTGCGATTTCTTAGACCATACTTTGTAGGCGGTACGATTCTTACGCTTTTATCCTTTACATTAATAAATTGGGTTATACCTCATGCAAACATAAAAAGGATGGATTTTGAGGAGAAGTACTATAGAAGCAGTCCATATCAGAATAGAGACAATGATATACATCGTCAGATATCGCCGGGAGTATTTATTTATATGCAGTCGTATAATACAGCGATGGATATTGGATATAGATTTTCATTAGAGCGATTTGAAGGCAAGAAACTTAGAGAAAAAATTAATTCGGACTACATTAAATGGGATTCTACTAAAAACAAATGGACAATACACAATTATAATATACGATTAATTGATTCAACATCAGAACACATCGAGTGGGGCAATTATCTTGATACAACGTTTGTTAATTTCGATAAAAGCGATTTTTCAACAAGAGACGAGATTGTTGAGACAATGAACTATCGCGAACTAAATGAATTTATAGAGAAACAGAAATTAAGTGGCACAGCCAATGTTGCCGTTTATGAGATTGAGAAGCATAAACGCTTTGCACTCCCTTTTTCTACAATTATTTTAGCTATCATGGGAGTATGTATTTCTTCAGAAAAGAGACGTGGAGGTTTAGGTATCAATATTGGGTTGGGTCTTGCATTAGCGTTTTCTTATATTATGATGCAAGAAGTAACGATGGTTTTTGCTATAAATGCAGGTTTTAATCCATTTTTATCGCTATGGATACCTAATATTGTTTATGCAATCGTTACATTCTTTTTATACAAAAATGCATCACATTGATTATCTGATGTGTAAACTCAGCATTTGTTAAATAAGTGTTAAAAAATTTCACTGGCACGTAAAAGTTTTCTATAATTGCAAAGAGAACGTTAATAAATTGTTAACGAAAAACGTGATATTTTATATTTTTTTTAACTTAAAAAAAACAATATATGTCATTAAAACAAAAAACAAATGAACTGTTAAAGCGCAAAGCGATAGCAGAAGCTGGTGGTGGGGAAGAGGCAAGCCTTAAACAACAGGCACGAGGAAAGATGACTGCGCGTGAGCGGATAATTGCTCTTCTCGACAAAGATTCATTCCAAGAGTACGACTTATTTGTACAGCACGATGCACGCGATTTTGACATGCAAAATAAAGTTTTAGCAGGTGACGGTGTTATAACCGGAACAGGAACAATATACGGACAACCCGTATGTATATATGCGCAAGACTTTACCGTTGAAGGAGGTTCTCTTGGTTTTGCACACGCAAGAAAAATTACCAAAATTATGGATCACTCGCTTAAAATGCGAATGCCACTTATTGGGATTAATGATTCGGGTGGTGCGCGTATTCAAGAGGGTGTTAACTCTCTGGCAGGATATGGCGAAATATTTTTCCGCAATACTCTTGCGTCAGGCGTTATTCCACAAATTAGCGTAATTTTGGGACCATGTGCAGGAGGAGCAGTTTACTCTCCAGCATTAACCGATTTCGTTTTCGTAGTTGAAAATATCTCTAAGATGTTTATTACGGGACCAGAGGTAATTAAAACCGTTCTTGGAGAAGAGATATCAATGGAAGAACTCGGTGGAGCAAAGGTTCATGCAGAGATATCAGGAAACGCACATTTTTATGCGATGTCGGAGTTAGAGTGTTTTGAGCAAATTAAAAGATTATTAACATTCATTCCTTGGAATAATGGTCAGAAAGCGCGAGCATTCCCTCCAAAAGAGCCCAGAAAAGAGATCAAAATTGAGAAAATAGTACCGTCAGACACAAGACAGCCGTACGATGTCCGCGAGGTTATTATGGCTATTGTCGATGATAGTGATTTTTTCGAAGTGTCTGAATTGTTTGCGCCAAATATTGTAATAGGATTTGGACGTATTAACGGAGAGACAGTGGGATTTGTTGCAAATCAGCCTCTATATCTTGCAGGTGTTCTCGATTGTGACTCGTCAGATAAAGCAGCGCGCTTTATTACATATTGCGACTCTTTCAATATCCCAATTGTAACTATTGAAGATATGCCGGGATTTTTACCGGGCATAGATCAAGAGCATGCAGGTATTATCAGACACGGAGCAAAAATGTTATACGCTTATAGTGAGGCAACTGTGCCCAAAATAACAGTTATTTTGCGCAAAGCATACGGAGGAGGCTACATTGCAATGAACTCACGACATTTAAGAGCAGACTTCGTATTTGCTTGGCCCACAGCTGAAATCGCAGTTATGGGTCCCGAAGGTGCAGCCAATATCATATTTAGAAAAGAGATTGCAGCTGCTGAATCACCCGAAGAGATGCGTAAATTGAAAATTAAAGAGTATAAAGATAAATTTGCCAATCCATACGCAGCAGCTTCTAAAGGGTATATAGATGCAGTTATAGAACCTCAACGTACCAGAGAAATATTGCTTCACGCTATTGAAGTTTCAGCTAACAAAACGGACGGACGACCACGTAAAAAACATGGAACTCCTCCGTTATAATAGTACAATTATGGAACATGAAAAAATAAAATATAAAACGTTTATAGTTGATGATGTAGCGTATAAAACCCTGTATCACACTAAGTATGAAAAACGTGAAAAGTACGAGTTGCCAAATCCTAAAGTTTTAAGGTCGTTTTTGCCAGGAAATATTTTGAAAGTTCTGGTTAAAGAGGGCGATGTTATTAAAAAAGGAACAGGACTATGCGTTCTCGAGGCAATGAAAACGGAAAGTGTTATACGAAGCACTGTAAGTGGAACTGTAGCTAAAATACACGTACATAAAGGCAGTGTTGTTCCTAACAATGCACTGTTAATGGAGTTTGACTTAGACGAAGAAGTTGTAACCCAATCAGATATAGATTAATAAACAGACGATTCGTAAGTATAATACGTTAATTTGTTTTAGTAACAAACCATATAATCAAGAGTCCTGAAAATGGACTCTTTTTTATTGAAAAAAAAGAAAAATCGGTTACCTTTGCAAACCTAAAATAGTTGAAAAATGCAAAACAAATCACGCTATGGACAACGAGGCGTCTCTGCGTCTAAAAGCGAAGTCCATAATGCTATAAAGAACATCGATAAAGGTCTGTTTCCGAAAGCATTTTGTAAAATTATACCTGATTATTTAGGAGGAGACCCCGATTATTGTAATATTATGCACGCTGATGGAGCAGGTACAAAATCCTCACTTGCATATATTTATTGGAAGGAGACAGGCGATCTGTCTGTATGGGAGGGGATTGCTCAAGATGCTCTAATAATGAATATTGACGATTTGCTTTGTGTTGGTGCAACTGATAATATTTTGGTCTCATCGACCATTGGAAGAAACAAAAACCTTATACCCGGGGAGGTTATTAAAACAGTTATTGAAGGCACTAATAATGTAATCGAAAAGCTCGCCCAACACGGCATTACATGTCACTTTACAGGTGGAGAAACGGCTGATGTCGGTGATCTTGTTAGAACAATTATTGTTGACAGCACTGTTACAGCAAGGATTAGGAGAGACCAAGTAATCGACAATGCGAACATTCAAGATGGCGATTTAATTGTGGGATTAGCATCATCGGGGCAAACAACTTACGAGACACAATATAATTCAGGAATGGGTAGTAATGGACTTACAAGCGCCCGACACGATGTTTTCGATAAATATTTGGCAAAAAAATATCCTGAAAGTTTCGACCCGCAAGTACCTGAAGATTTGGTATATAGTGGAAATCTTAAACTTACACAAAAGGTTGATGAAGTGGGAATAGATATAGGCAAATTAGTACTTAGTCCAACCCGGACATACGCACCTGTTATTAAAAAAATACTCGAAGTAATGAGAGCCGATATTCATGGCATGATACATTGCTCGGGCGGTGCGCAAACAAAAGTTATGAAATTTGTTGAAAATATGCATGTTGTAAAGGATAACATGTTTGACATACCTGTTTTGTTTAAAATAATAAAAGAGCAATCTAACTCTTCTTGGCATGAGATGTATCAGGTTTTTAATATGGGACATCGTTTTGAACTATACGTAAATCCTAAATCAGCTCAACAAGTTATTGACATTGCAAACAGCTATAACCTTGAAGCAAAGGTTGTTGGTTTTTGTTCTAAATCAGATAGCAATAAACTGACAATAGAAACAGAGATTGGAAAATTAGAATATATTTAAATAGACCATATATGGCGCTTATTGAAAAATTAGAATCACTTAGATTAAAATATGATGAGATAGGGCAACAACTCGCTGATCCTTCGGTAATAAGCGATGTGCAGAAATTTGTAAAACTAAATAAAGAGTACAAAAATCTCGAACCTATTGTTGAAACTGCTAAAGAGTATAAAAATGCTTTGGCAAATTTAAAGTCTTCGAAAGATTTGTTGGCGACAGAAAAAGATGAAGATCTGTGCCAAATGGCAAAAGATGAAATAGATTTGTTAGAGGAGCAGATACCGCTGATTGAGGATAAAATCAGGATACTAATGATACCCAAAGACCCAGAAGATGACAAAAATGCTATTCTTGAAATCAGGGCAGGGACAGGGGGTGACGAGGCAAGTATCTTTGCGGGCGATCTCTTTAGAATGTACAGCAAGTTTATAGAGCAAAGAGGTTGGAAACTTGAAGTTACCAGTACAACCGAAGGAACGTCAGGTGGTTACAAGGAAATTGTTGCAAGCGTTACAGGCAACGGCGTATATGGAATTTTAAAATATGAATCGGGAGTGCACCGCGTACAACGTGTTCCGCAAACGGAAACGCAGGGTAGGGTACACACATCAGCAGCCACGGTTGCAGTTTTACCCGAAGCCGATGACTTTGATATTGAACTTAGAAACGAAGATATACGCAAAGATACCTATTGCAGTTCAGGACCCGGAGGACAATCTGTCAATACCACATACTCGGCTATACGTTTAACACATATTCCCACAGGGCTTGTAGTGACTTGTCAAGATGAAAAATCACAATTGAAAAATTTAGACAAGGCAATGCGCGAGTTAAAAACAAGGCTCTATAATATTGAATATCAGAAACGTATGGACGCTTTGGCTTCAAAACGTAAAACAATGGTTTCTACTGGTGATCGCTCGGCAAAAATTAGAACATACAACTATCCACAAGGAAGACTTACAGACCACCGTATAGGCTTGACAATATATAACTTATCGGCGGTTATGGACGGAGATATTGACGAGATAATAGAAAAATTGCAGGTGGCAGAAAATGCAGCAAAACTTAACGAGAGCATTATTTAGTTAAAAGTTAAAAGTTAAAAGTAGAGACAGAGCATGCCCTGTCTCTACAAAAGTTAAAAGTAATTTGCGATTAGTAATAATATAATTGAATGTCAGGCTGTTGTAGAGACATCATATTATGGTGTCTCTCATAACGGTAAAAGCAATTAGCAATTGATTAATTGAATGTTATTGTTATTTATAAAACATTAAACGACAAGGATTATGAATTATAACGATATAGTTAGTCAGATAAAAGCAAAAAAGTCGTTTTTGTGTGTTGGATTGGACAGTGATTTGGAAAAAATTCCACAATCGTTGAAAAGGAGCGACGACCCAATATTTGAGTTTAATAAAGCTATTATTGATGCAACCCACAAATATACAGTTGCTTACAAGCCGAACCTTGCCTTTTACGAATGTAACGGAATTGAAGGCTGGATAAGTTTAGAGAAAACCGTAGATTATATTCGTAATAACTATCCTTCAATGTTTCTGATAGCCGATGCTAAACGTGGCGATATTGGAAATACATCGAAAATGTACGCTAAGACATTTTTTGAAACATTTGATTTTGATGCTGTTACGGTTAATCCATATATGGGTTCCGATTCGGTTTTACCGTTTCTTGAGTATAATGGTAAATGGGTAATTGTGTTGGCGTTAACATCAAACAAGGGCGCAGACGATTTCCAGAAATCAGAAATGAAGGACAACAACCAATTGTATATTAGAGTTTTGCAAGAGAGTCTGAAATGGGGCACTAAAGATAATTTAATGTATGTTGTTGGCGCTACTCAGGCTCAGATGTTGTCGGATATAAGAAAGATTGTCCCCGATAATTTTATTTTAGTTCCTGGCGTTGGTGCGCAAGGTGGTGATTTACACCAAGTTGCAAAATATGGCATGAATAGCAACTGTGGATTGCTTGTCAACAGTTCGCGGCAAATTATTTATGCTTCTCAATCAGACGATTTTGCAGAAGCTGCTCAGAATGAAGCTGCAAAAGTGCAAAGCACAATGAGCAATTTGCAATTATCAATCAATAGCCATGACTTTTAAGCAGTGATAAAGATAGATATATAGCTTATGGGCTTTAGCATAGAGATATTCATTTAAACTTTTAACTCAACCCAGTTTTACAACAGTAATACCGTCTCCGCCGTGCTCAACATGTTCATCGGAAATTTCAACAACTTTGTTTACTGAACGCAAGTATTCTCGTATAACCTGCCTTAATATTCCGTTTCCGCGACCGTGCAAAATTCGCAAATTGTGCGAGCCAAACATTATGGCGTTGTCAATAAATTCGGCAACAATTTGTACCGCCTCCTCGGCATATTTTCCTCTTACATCAATGTAGGGTTTGAAAGAGAGACGTTTCCTTGAAAATTCGCTACTATGCATTGTCGGGCGACTCGCTCTCAATTGCTTGCGTGCTTTGTTGTTTGAGACATATTCAAGTTTTTCAGGCGATACTGTGGTTATAAAATCACCAAAAGCAACAACAGCAGTCTTTTCCGATATTTCCAATATTTGCCCAATAGTGTTTTGTCCAACAATACGGACATAATCGCCTTTTTCATAGGTTTTTATCTCTTGTTCGGAAGAGTTTTTATCGTTGGTTATTTTGTGTTTGCGTGCTATTCTGTTGACATGTTGGATACGTTGCTCCAACTCGTCTTTGCTTTGACTGTCTCCACTCTTTAGATTATTTCGCAACTGGTCTAAGTCTTTGCGTGCTTCCGCTGTTTTCTCTTTATCGGCTTGCGACTCTTTGATTTCTCGTATAG
>DAOOBP010000007.1:0-48875 GCA_035407925.1 Salinivirgaceae bacterium | reverse complement strand
CAAATCCAGCTAATGGAGGTACTGTAAACAATGTAGGCGGAGAGTATCAAGCAGGCGCTGAGGTTACAGTAATTGCTACTCCTGCCACAGGTTACAATTTCGTTAACTGGACTAAAGGAGCGGAAGTAGTTAGCACTTCTCCCGAGTTTGTATATACAATGCCAGCCGAAGATGTTACCTTAACAGCTAACTTCCAGGTTGCATCTATACCAACCTATACTGTAACATTCACAGTTAAAGATGCTGCAAACACCCCAATTCAAGGCGCAACTGTTGCAATTAACCAACAAACATTGACAACCAATGCTTCGGGAGTAGCAACAATTACACTTGAAAATGGAACATATCCTTACACAGTATCTATGGCTGGTTATATTGATATAACAGGAGAAGCTGTAGTTGACGGAGCAGATATTAACGTAGCTGTTACTATGGAACAAGTTACATTTGCAATCACCTTCCATGCTGTACACAACGGAACATCATTAGAGGGTGTAACAATTAACATTGATGGTGAAGGAGTATTAACAACTGATGCACAGGGTAACGCTGTAATAGAGTTAGCTAACGGAAGTTACAGTTATACTGCTACTAAAGAAGGATATAATGATGCAGAAGGAACGTTCGAGGTAACCAACGCCGCTCAAACAATTACTATAAACATGACAGGAATTGAAGAATTGGCAGAAAAACTCGTACGACTATATCCTAACCCAGTTTTAAGCGTATTAACAATAGAGCGCAACAGCAGCGACGAAGTTGTTATTGAGCTTTACAATAGTAGTGGTGCGTTAGTCAGTACAACCAAAACCGATAATGCAACAACTACTATAGATGTTGGAATGTTAGGCTCAGGTACTCACTTTGTAAGAGTAATTGGAACTAACTATACTACAATACATAAGTTTATCAAAAGATAACTTGGTAAAGTTAGAAATTAGAAATTAGAAAAAAGGAGCTGTTTCGTCAATCGAGACAGCTCCTTTTTTTTGTAGAGGCTGTCTCAAAAGTATCATTTAACCCCAAACCCTGAATTTTTAGGTAATACCGATTGGACAGCTACTATAGTCCAAACTTCACTATCGTTCGTTTGAACTATGTATCTGTTACATCGGTATTTACCATTGTAAAATTATAAAAAGATTGGACTATTTTAAAATTACAATTGGTATAATAGATTTTAAAAGGCGGCGCACTGAGCGAAGCGGTGCATTGAGCGTAGTCGAAATGTCGAAGTGTAAAAGTGGAATTGTCCGATGATAATCCAAAACTCTAAATTTTTAGGGTTTGGGTTTAACTAAAAAGTGGTAATGCGCGTTGACAAATCGATATTAAATCAATGAAATGAATGTTAAACGGATAACACATATTATGAACATGTAGGCGTACGGTGTAGAATGCTTGCAAAAGATGTTGTATCTAATGAAGTAAAAAACCTTTTATTTCCAAAACTATTATTCTATCTTTGTGTTGTAACAAGTTTTTTAAATTTTGTGTAACGACTAAGTTTTTTGTTAATAATCAGCAAGTTATTTAATTTGCGAAAGTTGAGTGGCTTATAATATCAAATAATTATGCTAACGGTAATAGTTTCGTACTACAAAGCAATTGACAACCTTAAATTAATACTGAAAGCTCTTAATTTGCAAAGTTGCAACAACTTTGAAGTTATAATTTCGGAAGACGACTTTAACGAAGAAACCCTCAAGTTTATATCACAAAATAGAGATAATTACAATTTTCCTATTGTTCACATTAATCAGGATAGTGACAAAGGGTTTAGAAAAAACGAAATGCTGAACAAATCGATACTAAAAGCCAAAAATGAAAAAATTGCGTTTATCGATGGAGATTGCGTTCCACACAAACATTTTGTAAAAAATTATATCAAATATATCGAGCTAAATTCTATTTGCGAAGGAAGAGCAGTGTTGTTAGATGAAAAAACCACTAAGTTTACTATAGAAAATCAAACCTTAAAACGACTTAATTTTATAAATCTCGTAGCAACGAGCGCTAAAGCTTTAAAGGAAGGGATATATTTTCCATATTTTTCTCTAACATTTGCAAGAGGAGGACGAGGAATTGTAGGCAGAAACTGGGGAATTACTAAAAGTTTGTTGCTAGAAGTAAATGGTTTTGATATGGACTATATTCATGCCGGAGTGGGCGAAGACGTTGATATTGAATGGCGACTTAAAATGAACGGAGCCAAAACCATTTCGGTAAAAAACAGAGCTATTGTTTATCATTTGTTTCATCAAAAAACATATTCAGAAGATAATGTGGCTAACAACTATAAACTCATGGCTCAGAAACAAAAAAACAATGCTAAATTTTGTCACAACGGAATAAATAAGTTAGATCCTGATGCAAAACAGCAAAAAACCACCTAAAAATAGTGATTGCTAATTATAAACGTATGAAACGAACATGCCAACCTTCTTTAAAGGGGAAAGGTACAAGGTGAAAGGAACTTTATAAACTTTTAATTTCTAATTTCTAATTTTATATATACCTTAAACTGAAAAAATTATAAACATATGAAAATAAATTCATCTAATGCAAAAAGAGTTGTAACAGGTATTCTTTTTGTAATTTTCGGACTTCTGTTGCTTTTAAGCAATTTTTACCTACTCTCCCCAAGATTTGAAGAGATCTTTCTAAGTTGGCCAATGCTTTTAATTGCAATAGGATTGGTAAGTTTAGCAGGGAGAAATTATACAGCAGCCTCAATTATAATTTTTACAGGATGTTTTTTCCTTGTTCCAAGAATTGTTGACCTTGAAGTTAAACTTAAACAACTTTGGCCCATAATAATAATTTTCACGGGTTTAGTTATTTTATCTCAACAGTGGAGAGCCAAAAATAGAAACATTGGTAAAATAAAGTCTTTTAGTGATTACATTGACGAGTTCATTATTTTAAGTAGTAAGAATTATACTCACCAAAGTCAAGTTTTTAAAGGTGGGCGAATATCATCTATTCTTGCAGGAGTAAATGTTGACCTTAGAGGTGTTAAGCTCGATGATCCTGCTACCACATTAGATATTACTTCCATTCTTGGTAGTGTTAAACTGTTTGTGCCTACAGACTGGACTGTAAAAAACGATTTATCCAATGTGCTCGGGGGTGTCTTAATTAAAAATAAAGATACTAACCCAAATAGTGAAGAAAAAATTTTAGTAATTGCAGGTAGAGTTGTAATGGGAAATGTAGAGGTCGTATATGTTTAATCACCAGCCCTTTTGTATATATGTAATGTACGCTTATCATTGGCATTCCGAGCAAAGTAGTATTTGTGATCAGGACTATAAAACTGAACCGTTTCTTGAGTCGGTTTAGCAATATTGCAACCTTTAGGTGTTTTGTCGCAGGAAATATCGCGAATGGATTTTTGACCTACAATAATTACTTTGTAGTCAGATGCATATCTGTTAACGCGAACATATAATTTGGTATCATCGTCTGAAAAGTAGCACTCTTCTAATTCTACAATATTGTCTATCCAGTAGGCGCCGATACATTGCATTGAGTCAAGACTGTATATTGCCACTAACGAGTTTCTATTACCGTATTCAGCAAGCAAAAGCTTTCCACTTTCACTAAGTTTCAAGTCATTTAACTGATATCTTCTATCGTGTTTGTTTCTTGAGAAATCAATGTGAGGTGGTGGAAACTCTGCAACTAACTCATAATTGCCTTTTTGAGCATAACTGGGAGAAATAGTATTTATAAAAAAAACTGTTAGAAAACTAAGTGATAATATTTTAAACATTGCTTTTTGTTTTTTGTGACTTACAAATTTAGGAAAATGGTTTTAAATGACAAAAAAAATGGTACTTTGTGAAAATATATCGAGTTGTTAAATTTAAATTATGTTTTATTTCAGAACTATATCTTGACAAATTAAAGATATTTAACCGTTACTTCTTTTAAAAATTTCTCTTCCAAAAGTCTTGCAATTCTCTTCATAACGGTTCGCCTAATTTCTAGTTCGACAGGCAAATTCGGATCTTGGTGTGCAGTGTTTATACGTGTTCCTATGACCATTTTTATTTCATCGCTTTCTAAAAGTAATTTAACAATCTGATCGGCAGGTCCTCTACCCAAATTGGTATTGTTATCGAAATTTAATAAAATGTTAGATACTTTGCTCAGAGTTAATATGCCTTCTGTTATTAAATCAATCCCATTCATATTGCTAGTTGGAGGCAAATCGGGATCTTCAAACACAAAATTGTCGGTAATTGTCTCTCCCAATTCTCGTGAAATAATTTCTGCCGTGGTAGCTCCAGACAAAATTTTCTTTCCTTCAAATTGACGTACAATCTCTGCCAATTCAACATCGCTTTCCTCTTCAAATGGCGGACCAGAACAAAGAAGCAGTTTGCGAGGCTCTCTAAAGTAAATAGAGGCGCAACTTATATCATCTTTCGGACGATAATAATCGTTCATAACAGCCATATTGACAATTCTGCGTGCTAATTTCCGCGCTGAGATAGATGGTGTTTGTGCCACAATTGATAGTGCAAAATTTTTAGCCTCGTCGATTCCCCAACCAAGAGGGTATTTACTAGAACCTAAACCTGATTGTGTTATTCCATCAGACCAAAATATAATTCTATCCTCTTTTTGAGCCGTAAATTTTGTTGAACGTAACTCTTTCCCGCTGTTTTTTTCACTTTCGAGTACTATTGTTTCCCATTTTAGCTTTATCGGAACTTTGCCCCTAATTACAAAACATTCGGGATTATCGTACTCCAATATTTCAACTTCTCCAGTGTAGGTATTTATATCGACAATTGTAAATGTAGAATAACTTATTTTTTTAACACTACATACAGGCAAGGTATTCATTATAGTTTCTGCAGTTGTCTTAAAATCCTTATGCTCAGCTGTAAAATTGACAGCTAAGGTTGAAGTTAATGTAGCTAGCATATTTGCTTTAACCCCGTGTCCCATACCATCGCTAAGCACAGCAATAATACGGCCTTCCTCTTTAATTCGCTTGGTTACAAATACGTCTCCACAAATACGTTCGCTCTCGTGGTTGTCTTGCTGGCAATTTACTTCTACATAGAATGATCCCTTCATATGATTATATTTTTTTATCTATGGTCGTATGTAACCCACTCTCCTTATAACCATTCTGTTGTGTATAAGCTTGGATTGAAATGTTCGTTTCACAACACACACTGCTTTCTAATGTGAATGTTTATCTGATTTCATATCTTTATATGACTCTATGATTGAATTGAGCATATGTTCAGTCTCTGAAGCTCCCTCGCCTAATAGAAAGGCTATTTGCTGAATTAATTTCAGATTTTTGTCTATAACTTCGTTTATTCTACTTATAACCTCCTCTTTGTGAACCTCTGGAACGTGCAGGTCGCGGACTATTGCACCAACAATTTTGTTTGGTTTAATTGGAAAAATCGACAAGTTTAAAAGACTTTCTCCCAAATGAATATCTTTATTTTGCACACTTTCATTTGTTTCTAATACGTAACTAAAGAAATTGTAAACATACGGTTCAACCATGGTTTTAAGATCCGCTCCCACTAATCCAGGGACAACTTCAGCTACTTCTATAGCATCGGCGCCAAGTAGGTTAATGAAACTTTGGTTTGAGAGTAAAATTTTGACTCTATCATCCACAACTACTACGCCTGTTGGAAGTTCGTTAAGTAATCCCAAGGTAATTTTTGAGGTTTCCTGCAATGTCTCCTGTTCCCGCTTAATTGATTTCTTGCTTTCTGAAAGTGCGTTTTGAACATTGCTGAGTTTTTCATTAGCGGCTCTAAGCCGTTTTTTATATCTTACATTACTTTGAATAACATATGTGGGACACATGTCTATACGTGCAAGCCCATTACTTACAACAACAGCTAAATCGCGACACGATTCAAATCCACAAGTGCCACAACCCGATTTGTTTTCTGAATTATCGCGACCAAGTTGAATCATAACTTTCTTTATCTCTTCTTCAGTTGGTTCGGGAAGGCGCATATCTTGATTTAGATATGTTCTTGTAAAGTCTAAATGCAGATATTTTTCAACATCCTTTTTCCACTGCTCTTTATTGTATCTACTTAACCGTTTTTTAACGTATGTTATTACTAATGAGCGTCTTACAAACTTCTTCCCTCCTCTACTTGTGCCTGGTCCCATTATGCAGTTCCCATCACAGTAAAACAAATCCAAATGCTGTTTTAATTGACTAAAGTGTTCAAACTCTTTTAGCGCTCTTAAAACGTTGGTCTTACCATCAGTGCAAATTAATTGTCCGCTTAGTAAATCTTCGTTTATATCAACGCTTTGGAACATTCCTCGACTAATAGGAAACAGACTGCCCTTACCTCCAATTGGCTGATCGAAATCAGAAAACTCAACATTGTTTTCTGTTATTCCTGCTTCGGCAAACATCTCACGCAACTCTTTGAATGTAAGAACAATATCAATACGTTTGTCGTCCGACAAATGGTGTGCTTCCCCTTTGGCTGCAGTACACGGTCCTATATAAACCACTTTTATATCTTGACCGTATTTTCCCCTGACGACTTGCGCAGTAGCAATCATTGGCGATACAAGTGGCGCCATGTTGTCAATTAACGAGGGGTGATATCTTTCAATATAGCCGACCATTGCGGGGCAATTGGCTGTAATAAAATATTTTCCCTTAAAATTTTCAAATAGCTCACGATATTTTAATGCAACAAGGTCGGCTCCAAAAGAGACCTCGCACACATATTTAAACCCAAGAGCTTTTATCATACCCACAAAATTGGTATAATCTGTAATATCATCAAATTCTCCTGAAATACTTGGGTCACATATTGCCACAACATTTTCTCCCGTACGAATCAGCGTCCTGACCTCTTTTTTAGAATCCAAATCTCTAATGGCATCGTATGGACAAATACGCAAACAGCTACCACAACCAATGCAACGTTCAGGAACAATCTCACAACTTCCTTCCGTTGTTTTTATGGCATTTGCAGGACATACTCTTACACACGCAAAGCACAGTTTACATTTATCGGGGTTTATTTTTATTACTTGCATACTAGTTAATTTGAGAGTTGATAATGTTAGTTGAGCTTAGTTCTTAATTATCGAGCCTTTTGCCAAACATAACAAAATTAATGTCGTAGATGTTTTAATCAAGCTACACACTTAGATTTCGTAACCCTAATAATATCCATCAAAAACATCATTTAAAATATCGATAACATTCATTGAATCAACATTTTCGTAGAAATTATTGTCGATTTTCAAAACAGGACCGTTTGCACAATGTCCAAAACAGTGTCCTCCTTTGATTTGTACATATTGCGCAAGATTATGTTCTTTTATAAAGTTGTTAATTACTTGCAATACCCTTTTATTTCCACGGATAAAACAAGAACTTCCCAAACATATCGTAATCTCTTTTTTATCGAGCATAGTCAATTATTTTTCTGTTTTGCAATATTAGTTAAAATAAAAATCAAAGCGGTTGATTTTAATGGTTTTTATCGTTTTTTTGAACAAAATTCAAATATCACACTTTAATATGTAATTTTGGAGTCAAAATTGGCATAATTTGCTTTTTATAACCTATTAAAATGAATTTTGATTTCGATGACCTTATATGCTCAATCTCAACCCCACAGGGCGTTGGGGCAATAGCCATTGTTCGCATTTCAGGCAAAGGAGCTAAACGAGCTCTTGAAAACCTCTTTTTTCCTGCCACTAAAATAGATATATCTTCAATTGAGCCTCGCAAGGCTTATTATGGACAAATAATCAGCCACGGAAACATTGTCGATGAGGTAGTTGTGACATGGTTTAAAGCTCCGGAATCATACACGGGCGATGATGTTATTGAGATAGGTTGTCACGGTTCGCAATATATTCAACGGCAGCTAATGCAACTGTTGATTGAGAACGGCTGTCGCACCGCCAAGCCGGGCGAGTTTACCATGCGAGCCTTTTTGAACGGAAAAATGGATTTAACTCAGGCTGAAGCTATTAACGATTTAATTCACGCACGCAATGGCATGTCGCATAAAATGGCTATGTCGCAAGTTAAAGGCTCATTTTCAAAGCGACTTATGCAGTTGTCTGACAAGCTATTGAACCTTATATCGTTAGTTGAATTAGAGTTAGATTTCAGCGAAGAAGACGTCGAATTTGCCGACCGCAACACACTGCGCTCACTGATTAACGAGGTGCAAGATGAGGTTAAAAAACTATACGACTCGTACGCTTCTGGTCAAGCGATTAAGGAGGGAATCCCTGTAGCCATTGTAGGACAACCAAATGCGGGAAAATCGACATTGTTAAACAAAATTTTGCAAGAAGATAGAGCCATTGTAAGCGATATTCCGGGAACAACCCGCGATACCATTGAAGATACAATAACTCTCAGTTCAATTGAGTTCCGTTTTATTGATACAGCAGGCTTGCGAAGAAGCATTGATAATATCGAAAAGCTTGGTATAGAACGCTCTATCGATAAGATTGCAAATGCGTGGATTGTTATTTTTTTGTTTGACGCGACAGGTGAAGTTGAGGATATCAAACATGCCTGCGATTTGGTTATGGCAAATATTGACAACGATTCACAAATAATTTTCATAGCTAACAAAATTGATTTGTTGCCTGAAAATGAACATTATAGCAAGATAGAACAAATATCCAACTCTATCAATGTGCAACCGCACGACATTCTACTGATTTCAGCAAAAAAAGAGCAAAATCTTGACTATCTGATAAAACAATTGACACTTACGGCGCAAAAAATGTTACCGTCTGAGGACTCAATAATAATTCACAACACCAGACAGTACGAACTTTTAATGAAAATATTAGTTGCCATTAGCAACTCAATTGAAGCAATTGAAAAAAACTTAACTGGCGACTTGTTAGCCTTTGAACTTAGGAAAGTTCTATCACTTGTCGGCGAATTAACAGGAACCACTATTACTCCCGATATGATACTGGGTAACATTTTTGAACACTTTTGTATCGGAAAATAGATAGCCGACAATAAAAAACACAACTATACTGATGTCTCAATGGTGTATGCACGTCTGCCACAAAGGCGAATTAATAAGCAACAAAGGTGGTTAAATAGGCGACTTTAAAACGTCTCACCAAGTTCTCTAAACATATCTATTGTTCGTACATAACGAACTTTAAGGGCATCACAAGGCTCGGGAATTTTTATTTTGCTTTTCATTTCAGGACGACTCACTTCCTGCGTTACAATTATTCGTTTGGTTGTATCAGCTAAAGCATAAGCAACAATATATGCGTCTGCTTCATCAGCAGATATAAAATCATTTATGGCTTTTGGCAAATAATGAGTGTGCTTTGAATGTACCCATTGTAGAACTTGTCTATATTCGTTTATAAGCTCCGATGTGCTTTTAAAGAAATTATCGGGTAAATTGTTCTTACACCAAGTTTCTAATTCATCGTTTTTATCGTAAATCTCATTTTTTACCTTATCAATACTTATTATTTTCCCCTCGTGCGCTAACTGTTTTACTTTGTTCCAAAAACTGTGAACAACATCTAACGGATAAGAGTCTCTATGAGCCTGAATAAAAAAATTACTATCTACAATGTAAACCCACATAAACTAAAGATGTTTTGTAAAATAGGTTTGAAAAACATCGCCTTTCAATCCTGTTAGTTTATATGCGTCACGATACAGCAATTGTCCGGACTTTACGGCATTATTGACGTGTGTAGAAAAAGTTAATCCTAATCGCTTGCGTGTTGTAGCATAGAAATTGCCACCCGTACGTTTAGTCTCTTTATTCTTAAACTCTCGATTTTTATATTCATCGTAAAACTCGAAAAATTTAGACCTCGTTATTTTTCCTAAATCTAACGCCCTGCGTGCTACAACTATCTCGCTAACTTTAAAAAATCGTGCTAATTCGTTAATATTGGGATTAGTTGCCCAAATATTATTAAAAGTTGTTACTGGAACTAAAAACTCGGCAGCTATTTTGTCGCAAAGTATCTCATTAGGATTGTCTGCGGGAGTGAGTTTCCTGAAATCAAATCCTGCACTTTGACCTGTCCAAATGTGCGCCAACTCGTGAACTATTGTGAACATCTGTGCTGCTTTGCCATCGGAATTGTTTACAAACATAAAAGGCGCAACATCATCGACAAGAACAAAGCCACGACACTCGTCAACACTAATAAGGCGACTTGTGTTGTTTCCAACAATCCCATTAAAGACAACAACAATTCCGATATCTTCGATATGACTAATTAGATTCTCTAATGCTTCACTCCACGTATTATAATGACTTGCCCAATTATCGGGCATCTTTAAAGTTCTGCGAATATCGGCAACTATTTTATTAACATTGTTACTATTGCGATACTTGCCAACAAAATCTAACGTTTCAAATTCATTGTCAGCAAGATACACTCTTAACCAATCTTGACGTTGTTGCAGTAGCAGTATTGTATCATAAACATTAATGCTTACTTGCGCTGTTTCGGCGCTGTTGGTTCTGAAGAATGGTATTGGCAACGTCTCTTTTGGTGGTTCGGGTAGAAAAAGATAACCAAAAGGCAAATAAACTTTTTTAGAAAAATCTTCGAGTTGCTTAAATGTGGGTTTTTTGTCTCCCTCTATCCATTTTAGCACGTTGGGAACTTTTGTAGCGAATTCGTGCAAATCGTATCCTGCACGAGCTATAGCCCATGTAAGCATTTCGGCGCTCACGTTTAATCCAGTTCCCATTTTGCAAATATAGACAATTTAGGTTGTATATTTATTACGAGTCTTTTTATATTTTTCAAAAAGAGCGTAAATCTCTTCCCAATTACCAGTAACTAAACCAGTATTGAAACAAGCAAACTTTTGATCTTCGGTATAAAAAATCTTATTCTCTTGTCGCAACTTACGATATGTATGTTCCAAATAGTTTTCAAGTATCTTATATTTCTTTTCTTTAGCATCTGAAAAGTCCCACTCTTCTTTGTCAGCGAGCATTTCTGCAAGATATTCAATACTTGCAGTGAAAGAAGGAAAATAAGCGAAGTCAAACAATCTGTTTTTTAACGGTTGTTTTGCCATAATGATTTGTTTTTAAATTTACTCGTTAAAAGCTAAAAAAAGAGCCATAGCTTGAAATCAGAACTATGGCCCTACTGTATGTTTTTCTTGTCTGTATGTTAGTATCGTGCAAACGCACGTCTTTATGTTATAAATTTGCTACAGATAAACACTAATATTTTTGAATATGCAAATGTTTTTTTGTTTTTATTTATTTTGAGTACCTTTTGATTTGTTATTTGCAAATATCTTGCCAAAAATGGAAGTCCCTCTACATTTCAGTTTGCTCATTATTCTTTGATGTTTTTTGCATTTTACACTAAATTGCACACTATAGTACAAACAAACAGTGGCGAAGTTTGGACTATAGTAGCTGCCCAATCGGTATAAACAGGCTTGCATACAAAACTGTAGCTAAGCATCTCGAACGAATTGCAATAACCGTCTAAAACAACCTCCTGAAAATCTTTTAATCCCAAAGGAATTCGACCCTCTTTTTCCCGAACTTCGATACCCTACCTATCAGAGTACTCTTGAGCTTCGTATATATCAAAGTTTTTCGAGATGTATTCAGGTACCAGCATGCGTGATACGGTGTTAAATAAATCGCCCAAGAATGAACGTCGTTTTTTCTTCGTCCCATAGACCGCAAGTATTGAATTAATAATCATAACGCCTCAAAAAAAGAATTAACCAATAGCCTATTTTATTTAACGAAAAAAACGTATCTTTGCGCCACTTTTTAACAATTTTAAAACGATAATGAAATGCCTGCAAGGATTAGATTAACAAGACACGGACGCAAAGGTCGTCCATACTACCACATAGTGGTAGCAGACAGCAGGGCGCCACGGGATGGTAGATTTGTTGAACGAATTGGATCGTACAACCCAAACACCAACCCAGCTACGATCACGCTCGATTTTGACAAAGCGTTATCGTGGTTAGACAAAGGCGCCAAACCATCAGAAACAGTAAGATCAATACTGCGTAGAGAGGGTGTTATTTACAAACGCCACCTATTAAAAGGTGTGGCGAAAGGCGCATTTACTGTTGAAGTCGCCGAAGAACGCTTCGATGAGTGGAAAAGAAGAAACGAAGCTAAAGTCAGCAGTTTAGTAAACAAACTTGCATTAGACAAACAGTCAAAAGCAAAAGCACGTGTTGCAGCTGAAGCAAAGAAAAACGAAGAACGTTTAGCAAAATTGGCTGAGGTAAGAGCGGCTGAAGCGAAGGCGGAAGCTGAAGCAAAGGCAGCTGAAGCTAAAGCAAACGAGGCTGAAGCAGAGACTAAAGCGGACGAAGCTAAAGCAGAAGCAAGTGAAGCTAAGACAACAAATGCAGAAACAGAAACTAAAGAAGAAAAGTAACAAAATGCATGTCTGTTAAAGTTTCAGATTGTTTCAAATTAGGCTCAATTCACAAAACACATGGTGTTAGTGGGCGCCTGATTATCAAAACTGATTACAATCTAGAGCTTTTAGAATTTGAAGAACCGGTGTTCGTTGTAGTGGACGGATTACCGGTTCCTGTATTTTTAGAGGAGATTACAGAAAGAACTTTCGACTCCTATATTGTAAAATTTGAACTAATCGACACAATAGAAAAAGCCCGTGAGTTTGTAGGTTGTGACATTCTTGCTCCAAAACACAGTGCCAACCACGAGAGAATTGATTTTATTACACAAGTTATCGGCATTGAAGTTCACGATAAAAAGCATGGTTTTCTGGGTGTATGTAACGGTATTGAAACCATTCCCGGTAATCCTCTTATGATTATTAACCAAGAAAATGGCAATCAGCTTTTTATACCTATTGTCGATGAGTGGGTTATAGATTTTACTCCCAGTAAACGTATAGTGTTGAATTGCCCGCAGGGGCTTTTAAGTTTATAGATCGCAACAGTTGAGTTGTGCGAATCATACTGTCCTAAAAAATTGCATTTACTAATGGGATTTAGCTTCTTCTAAAATTATTTGGTCAATGTGCAATTTATTTTCAGGAAGGTAATTTGTAACGATATCCCAAATAATTTCATAGTCAATGCCAAAATACTCATGCGACACCTTATTCCTCAAATAATACATCTCTCGCCAAGGCATGTTTGGGTATTTATCTTTAACAAAATCGGGAAGATTTTTAGAAGCTTCTCCTATTATTTCAAAGTTTCTGATTACTGCATCAATAGTTTTATAATCTCGCTTAAACGAGACAAAATCCAAGTCTGCAATATATTCTGATATTCGAGAAATTGAGAGTTGGATATCTTCAAGATACATTAAGTATGTGCGTTTTCCCTTATCCAAGTTACACGTAATTTACTTTGTTTAAAATATCCTCTTTCAACCTATCTCGAAGAGCATTTTTTGTGACCAAATCTATCTTTCGACCAAAAACCTGTTCTAAGTAGATTTCTAACGAGAAGAATTTCCAACCAATAGGCTTTTCCAATACTATCAGTAAATCAATATCACTATCATCTCTGGCACTGTCAGATGCAAAAGAACCGAATAAACCAATCTCTTTTACAGAGTATTCCTTGTTCAAGAACGGTTTCAATTCCCTTAACTTATTAAGTATATAATTCCTGTCCATCATAGTGCAAATATACGAATCCTATGGTTAAAATCAATAACTGTTTGCGATTTCTTGCATGCGGACAACTTGTGGTTTACTAAATAAATCTATAGCAATTAGCAATTTTTGTACAAACACAATGCATTACGTTTCTTTATAAACTTTTACACCTCGCTCAGCACACCACCACGTGCCCTGTACCGCGCATACTTCGACCACGCTTAGTACACCGCTTCGACTACGTTCAGCACAACGCTCTGCTCAGCAACCGCTCCCGGTGGCTGGGTTTATCGTGGTACACCGAGCATAGTCGAAGTGAAGCTACCTCACACCTCCTATGACGGTCACTTCGATAAACTCAGTGACCGTGCCCCAGTACACCGCCCCGTTCCCCACTTGTACACTTCGGCTCAGCTCAGTGCACCGCCTTGTATCTTGCACACTTCGACTCCGCTCAGTGCGCCGCCTTGTTCCTTCCTTTCCCACTTCGACTGCGCTCAGCGACCAAGTGCAAGCATTGCTAATTGCTAATTGATTTGGGCTAAAGCCCATAACTATATGCACCAATACAACCCACGACTTGAAAGTCGTGGCAATTGAATGATTATCAATCCATTAATAACAAATTGCATTTCGGGCAATCACAAAGGCAGTCAGAAACTCAAAAATCTGTGGTTTTCTGTTTAATCAGTGTGCTCTGTGTTCCAAATTCCTGCACCTTACCCCTTGTGGCAAATAATTTAGTCTTTTTGTGGTATTTTGTTTTACTTTTTTGTGGTAAATCGTTTTGTGTTTTTGTGGTAAAACGCTTTGCTTTTTTGTGATACCAATTGTAATTTTAAATGAATATCCGCATGAATACCTTACTTAATTAATAACCACATAGTCACATAGTTTTTTTATGTAATACCAATTGTAATTTTAAAATAGTCCTATCTTTTTAAAATTTTACAATGGTAAATGCCGATGTTACAGACACATAGTACAAAAGAGCGATAGCAAAATTTGGAATATAGTAGCTGTCCTATCGGTATAAAACCACATTACGTCAAATTGCTGCTAACCACAGTTTTCTTTGCTACCACTAGGCAACTTCCTCCAAAAGGAATTTTCTTCTTTTGTTTAATACAGCTTATTTCTTTGTTCCAAATATTATCCAAAATAGAGGATAATATGCCTTTATTTTGAGAATGTTCTTGCTTGCTTTTATTAAAATTTCGTAACTTTTTTTTAGGTCGTAATAGGCTTGGAATTGTCCTAAAAATAAAAATAGAAATAGGGAGGATAGAAAAAATATATGAAGCATATTCTATCTCAAAGCCACTCTCTTTGAGGATGGAGCAAATCTTCTTAAGCGTATAACGTCTGTAATGTCCAGCACTATCATCTGCCTCTGACCAAAGTGTCATGTAAGCTGGAACTGTTATGTAAACAAAACCATTGTCATGAAGAATAGAGTTAATTGACTTTAAAAATTGCCTGTCATCTTTAATATGCTCTACCACATCAAACAAACCGATCGCTCTACAAGAATGTGGCTTAATTCCTGCATCTTCAAATGTTGAACATATAACATTTTTTAACCCCCTTTTCTTTGCATTTAAAGCACCCCATAAACCGGGTTCTACTAATACAGATTTTATATTGTTTTCTTCGAGTCCCCTTGCTACATATCCATTACCTCCGCCAATATCGAAAAAAATTTCATTGACAGAATAAGTTTTGACTGCCTCTATAATACAATTATTCCTATGTTTAAACCAAAAACTATCTTTTTCAATTTCATAACAATTCATATTTCCTTTCTCGGGGTATGAAATTTCTCTATTGCTCTTTGCAAACCAAATACCATCTTTTAAATATACGTTATTTGCAAAATCCATTATTTCCATGTTTGTGTCTCTATTTCAATTATAACTAATATATAATTATTTCTGTAACAAAATTTTAGCTATGGCAAAATTACAATATTTTATAAAAAACATGCCACAAATACAAACAGTAAATGTACAATAAAATTATCAAAAAGGCGGTCTCAAAACATGTAAATTCAATTAGGTAGATTCAACTAACAAATACAAATTATACCAATTCTAATTTTAAAACAGTCCAATATTTTTAAAGTTTTACAATTATAAACACCTATGTTACAAGCATATAGTCCAAAATAGCGATAGCGAAGTTTGGACTATAGCGTATATCCAATCGGTATTACTCAAGATGTACTTCAAAAGCACATGCCGACTTTGTCCGCAAACGGGACATCATGAAGGTTACTACCGTTTGGTTGAAAGTTACCGCAATTTAGAGAATCGCGTGTGCCACATACACAGTTCGTGGAAAGAAATAGTGCGGATAGGCAATACGCAGAAAATGATTACCACCACAGAACAAAACACTTTCGACAAGATAATTTCTTCGCGAAAATGTTCGGT
Organism: Salinivirgaceae bacterium; assembly: GCA_035407925.1. GTDB lineage: Bacteria > Bacteroidota > Bacteroidia > Bacteroidales > Salinivirgaceae > JAAYQU01. Next base: position 32,787 of record DAOOBP010000007.1, on the reverse strand, counting down.
TACTGGGAGTGGTTTGAAAGAGATATACAAAAAGATGAAAATACCCAACAAATCTTTCCAAAAAAGAAAGTCCGTAGTACACAAACCGCCAAATCTGTTTTCGGAATAGTTGAAAATGAAACAATTACAACGACAAGGGTGCAAGTTGGGTTAAAAGCTTTAGGGCGTTGCAACGCTAAAAACAGGAAATATACAAAAAAACACACTCTTATGGATGTTTCATACTCAAATAAGCAATACAACATGCTAAATATTCATAAGCTTACTTAGCCTGTTTGTCCTGTTGGCGCAGTTGGTGTTGTTGGTGTTGTGGTTGCTGCTTTCACACTCATAGGAGCAATACAAGTTGCCAAAATATCCATAAGTTTACTTAGCCCCTCTGTTGGTTGTTGTTGTTTTGCAGAAACACGAACCTGATACTTTGCAGTTTGATTAGTTGAACGAGTATTATCTCGACTTGTAGTTACTTTTCCATGTACTTCAACATGAGCGCTACCAAAAAAACCAAGCTTAATATCAGTACTTGCTTTACCTCCAACTTCGGATGCCTGAGTTTCTTTAACCGATGTTGTTGCATTTACTTCCATTTGAAATTCAATGTTTACATCATCTATTAATAATGACGGAATTGGAACTAAACCCAAAAAAGGAGCTTGAACTGTAATTTCTGAAACACTAATACCATCTGCTGTCTCAACCGGGCGTTGCAGGTTAAATTCTATTATATTAGGTTTTTTTGTACCTCCACCTTCCTCATGAAATCCAATCTTAGTCATATATTGATATGCAGATTCAGCTAATTGAACTTGCGAATCACAAGCAGCTCTTAGTGGCGCCGAAATTAGTTGATCCATTGGTAAACCATGCATTAAATCTGGTATATTTTCGTTAGCCATAATTGTATTTTTTTAATGATTATTTATTATTTATTGAGTTAATTTGTTTGTCAAACTCATCTACAATCCTCGATATACCTTCTGGTTGTTCTTTAATCTTAAACTTTATTTTTACAGAAACATCATTATCATCTTCTTCACCTGGAGCAAAATCCATTTCAAAACAGGAGCGGTCAATATCTTCATTGTCATCTTTTAGATTTTTAAGCTCTATCGAATTTATTTTAGCTTTAAATCTTATTACCAACTCATCAATATTCAAAGAACTTAGATTTATTATAGAAATCAATGGAACTTCTATTATTTTATCATCATTTATCTTAATCCGCTTAGTTATAGGAACTCCTTCTTCATTAAAATATTTGTTTAATATTTTAACATGATGTTTTTCTAATATCTCTTGAGCAGTATTAACAGAGTATTGCATTCCCCTCATTATGTCGGAAAGTGTTTGTTTGTTTTTCTTATCAGATGTTTTTCTCCAAATTGCCATAATTTATTATTCAGATTCAGATTCTGTTTTTTGGTTGACCACTACATATAATTTACGATACTAAAATAAAACATTTTTTGTAGATTAAACTATCAAATGTGTTTTTTTTACAAATTTACAGTTTATTTTCTATAATTTTATCCGACTATTTAAGGGGCTAATACATTACAGAGTATTCCTTGTTCAAGAACGGTTTCAATTCCCTTGACTTATCCAGTATATAATTCCTGTCCATTGTAGAGCAAATATACTAATCTTAAGATTAAAATCAATAGTAGTGAGCAATTAACAATTAGCTAATATTCAGCTATTTGACTGATAAATTCTTTTAACCTTACAAACCTTTATCTCAATTATCGAAAAGGCTTATTATATCACAATCAATCAAATATATAGGCGCTTGTTCAAAACTTCGTTTTCTGTCGCCTCCAAGTTCGTTGTTGTATTGCACAAGCATTGTAAGCTTATTGGTTTGTTGCCAATAGAGGCGGTCGATAATTGGTTCGGCGTTACCCAAACTATCAGTCCATATTGTTTTAACATTTTCAGGTTCAAAACTGTATTCGGGTGGGTATAAAGCAATTACCGACATTTTGTCATCGGTATAGTCAGCACGGAAAATTACATACACAGTGTTAACGGTGTCTATAACAATTTCAGGACGACTAATTGGCAAACGCAATGTTCCACTTCCCGACAAATCGAACCTGTTTGTTCTGTTAGATATTATACTGTTATTCCACTTTTTCCCATCGTGCCATAGATGCATATATTGTGGAATATCATCACTGTCGTTTGAATAGTATGTTATGTGCGGATTACCTGAGCTATCAACCGCCATACTTGTTTGATTTATAAGATTTGAAGCAAGCGATATAGCCCAAACGCGTTCCGAATTGGTTAAAGTTATAGGCAGGGTTTGCTTGACATTGTTGATAGTGTAAAAGTCTATACCGTTGTTAGGCGAGCGTGTGTAGTCTATTCCAATATTGTTGATAAACCACACACTGTCTTTCATAATGCTTACTGTCCTCCAAACATAAGAGATATGCATATTTCCCTTGCTGTCGATTGCTAAATGATTCCAATAGGGATTACTGCGTTTTAAACGCTCCTTACTTATGCCATCAATCAATGGCTGGTGTATATCGCGCCATGTACTGTCTTTTACTGTATATTGTTTCATGCAGGCTTGTCCATTAGAAGAACCACCTCTACGATACAAGAACTGTAGAGTTTTTGTAACTGGATTAACTACAAATGCAGGGTAAGTAATACCGTTTTCGTTTACCCCTGTCATTGCTATCTCATCTGTCCACTGAGTTATTTGGTACGGATGGAGCGACCTTCTGTAATTCAGCTTGTTGCCGTGATGATTGTACGAAATATGGATATATCCTAAAGAATCAATACCCATGCTTATTGAGTTGTGCAAATCATATATATTATACGTTCCAACTATAGTGTGGCTTTCTATTTTGTTGTTTGTTAGGTTGCGTCTTACGATAACCATGCTTGCAGTATCTGCATAATAAGATGTAAACTGATAATTTTGTTGCGTAATAATTGCATGGTGACGGAATATTACAGTATTTACGGTATTACCTGACCACGCATCACCTAACATATAGGGCGTTACATTTTGCCCCCTCGCGTTAGTAAAAGAAACTAACGTAATGATAGCAGAAAATAGCCTTATTGCTTTGTTATTCACAAATTACACTCTGTTATTTGTAAAAACTAGTTATTGAGTTAATTATCAACTCTAATTCACTGTTTTGCAATTCATAAAACATTGGTAACCTAACTAACTGCTCTGCAAATTTGTCACAGTTAGGTAGCGCTCTGCCGTCATGTTTATCAGCATAATATTGGCTGCTGTGCAAGCTAAGATAATGAAAAACAGCGTTTACATTACATTTTTTCAAATGGCTTATCAATGCAGTGCGCTCTTCTAATGACCGACACACTAAGTAAAACATATGTGCGTTGTTTGTAGCGTATTCGGGGATATTAGGCAATACGAAAAATCCTTTATCTGATAGTGGTTTAAGCCCATCGTAATACGTTTTCCATATCTCTTTTCTGCGTTTCTGAATATTGTCTAAATTCTCTAATTGCGCCCACAGGAAGGCAGATATTACCTCTGATGGCAGGAATGAGCTTCCCACATCGACCCAACCGTACTTATTTACCTCGCCACGGAAAAACTCTGCGCGATTTGTTCCTTTTTCCCAAATAATCTCGGCACGATGTATAAACCGTTCGTCATTAATAGCCAACATTCCTCCTTCGCCGGAAATAACGTTTTTGGTTTCATGAAATGAAAATGTCGCTAAATGACCAATTGAGCCTAATGCTTGTTTTTTGCCTGTTTTTGGTGAAATATAGTATGAATCAATTGCTTGTGCCGCATCTTCAACAACCAATAAATTATGGCGATTAGCCACATCCATAATTTTATCCATATCGCATGCTAAGCCTGCATAATGCACTGGTACAATGGCTTTTGTCTTATCGGTAATAAGTGTCTCAATAAGGTCTGCATCAATGTTAGGATTGTTGCTATAGCTATCGGCAAAAATAACTTTTGCTCCTTGTCTTACGAACGCTAATGCTGTGCTGACAAAGGTATAACTCGGTATTATTACTTCATCTCCTGGCTTGATGTTACAGAGAATAGCTGCCATCTCTAAAGCATCAGTGCAACTTGTTGTAAGCAAGCATTTTAAGAAGCCATATTTTTCTTCAAAAAAATGCTGACAACGCTGTGTGAATACACCATTACCTGATATTTTGCCACTTTTTACTGCTTCTGTAATATATTGGGTCTCTTTGCCTGTAAGGTAGGGTTTGTTGAATGGAATCATAAAATTTATATTATTTTTTTATTCTGCTTTTCGTAAAAACTTAGCCGGATTACCAACCCATATTTCACTTTCACTCACATTTTTAGTTAATACAGCTCCCATGCCAATGGTTGCATAATTACCAATTACAAGATTTTCGCGAATGGTGGAGTTTAACCCAATATGAACTCCATTTCCTATTTTAAGATATGCACCAACACATGCTTGTGCCGCAATATGACAATAATCTCCAATCACATTATCATGCCCTACAGTTGCTCCTACCATTACTAAGCATGATTTTCCAAACTTTGTACCTGACGAAATTGATACTTGTGGCATAATAACTGTGCCTGGAGATAAAATGACATTAGGTGCTACGTATGCCATTGGATGAACAAATGTTGCTAATCGACTATCTGGAATATTTAACTCTTCGAAAATACTGAGTCTTTCCTTTTGTCCATCAATCCTAAAAATCGTATTAATAAAATAATAATCTTCATCGAAAAACTTTTTTACATCTGAAGTTTTTCCCAATACGGGATAGGATTCAATAAGGTCTCCTTCAGGTATTCTATCATTCAAATAGCCGACAAATTTCCATTCATTATCACCCATACTATTGGCGTGTGTTATCGCATTTGCTATAACTGACCCATTACCTAAGCCACCTAATATTATAATTTTTTTTGTCATAATTTATTTCTTAATAATGCGACCTATAATATATTTTGGTCGTTGTTTGGTTTCTAAAAATATTTTCCCAATATACTCTCCCAGAATTCCCAGAAATGCAAAATTAAGTCCAAATAAAAACAAAATCAGTACAATAGTAGACGTCCATCCCGGAGCAACTAGACCTAAGATTCTTCTAATAACCAATACAATACCTAAAACAAAACTTATTCCACTGATACTAAAACCAATGTATGTAGCTAGTCGGATTGGGAACATTGAAAAAGAAAAAATTCGGGCAAAGGTCATGGACAACATCTTTGATAGATTATATCCGCTTTTTCCTGCATAACGGGCATCTCTTTTTAAAGGGACAGTAACATAATTAGTTCCTATAAAATAAAGTATGCTTAATGTAGTAGCTGTTCTTTCAGGAAAATTTTTCATTTCGAGTACAACTTCGCGTTTCATTGCACGAAACACTCCTAAAGAAGGTTTTGTGTGAATGCTTGTAATCCTATTCGATATTTGATAAAATAATTTTGACACAAATAATTTAAAAGCTGAATCCTTTCTTGTTTCCCATTGTGCTATCGCCATCGAACAATCATTTTCAACAAGAGCATTAATTAATAACGGTATATCTTCAGGTCTGTCTTGTAAGTCAGAATCCATCAATACCACAATTTCATTTTGTGAAATATCCAAACCTGCCGCTATAGAATTTTGTTGTCCAAAGTTTCGTGCTAGTTTTACAGCTACAATATTTTCATCTTGTTTCTTGAGTTGTAGTATTTCATTCCAAGAATTATCTTTACTACCATCATCAACCAGTATAATCTCATAATTATCAGTCAATTTATCTATAACTGGTTTCAAGCGTTTGTATAACTCAGGCAATACTTCCTGATCGTTGTAAACAGGGATAACTATTGACAGAGAAGATGTTTTTTTTATCATATAGTTTTTTCTTTTTTCAAAATTGATAATAAATAAAGTATTCCACCAATCATTGCAGGAAGTAATACAATAATCATATAATTAATAATAGAAACACCTATTGACACATCGGCAGGCACACCTATTTGTGAATAAAAGTAAACAAAAAAACCTTCACGAATACCAAAGCCACTAATTGTAATAGGAATCATCGATAAAATTGAAATAATTGGATAAAGCGAAATGTGTTGATATAATGGAATATCAAATCCATAAGCTTTAAAAATTAAATAAACACAAATTATAGTTGACAATTGAAACAGTAAAATCAATATAACTGATGAAAATAAAATTTTACGATATGGGAAGTAGGCAATCGCTCTATACATTTTATCGAAATATGAAAAAAACTTTTGTAAGTAATTGTTATTAAATGATTTATTAGCGATAATAGCATGTAATCGTTTATTAAGTAATAAAGTTATTAGTATAAATAAAGTAAAAGATATAGACCCAATAATTAAAATAACCTGTTTTTGATTAGATAAATCCCTATTAAATATTGAGAAAATAAGACTCAAAGCACACAAAACTATAAAACCAATAATTCTTTCAATAATTATTGTACTGCTTGCACTACCACGATTCTCAGGATGTTTTTTCTCAATTTGATAAATTCGTATAATATCATAGCCTTGTGAAGAAGGTAAAATCAGACCCTGAAAGATTGATGTGTAATTTATTTTAGTTAATGACCAAATTGATTCTTTTATTCCTATTTGCTTTAAAAAAATTTTCCAACGATTAGCCGATATATAATGAATTAATAAAGGGGTTAATAAACCTATAAATATGTATTTTGAATATTTAATTTGAGAATACACAGCAACGAAATTCAGATCAAATTTCCATATTAAAAAAACAAATATAAAAAGAGTAATCCCTAATTTTAAAATCTTTATCATTTCCTTTTATATGTTATAAATAATGCATACAATCTATTTTTCAAATCCTGTAAATTTGCAGTTTTATAGATATTTATTTTTTGTTTTAAGCTTAATTTTTTAAATGATTGGAAATCCTCTCTCACTTTAATGTTTCGTTTACTAATATCATAAGTTTGAGAGTAATATGCTTTTAGATAATTCCAATAATTATCTGTAAATATTTTTGAGTGTTTATTAATTTCATTAATTAATTTCAAATTCTCCGTTTCATTATAAAAAGTAATACCTGTATCTTCTGTTTTATAACCATTAATTTCTATTTTATATGATAAATCATTTAAAATCTCTATTGTAAATGTATAAGATTCATTTAAACGTGGATCATTAGGAATTAAGGATAAACCAGTAAATATAGAAGAATGAAATATGAAATTTCCCAGGCTATAGACAATTTTCTTTCCTCTGTAATCTTCAATTCCTTGATAGATATGAGGATGTGAACCAACAATCAAATCAGCTCCAACATCAATACATTTATGAGCTAATTTTCTTTCTCTCGGACTAGGAATTCTAACATATTCATATCCCCAATGAAAATAAAGTATTATAAAATAACCTTCTTTTTTTAATCTCTTAATATGTTTTTTTATTAATAAAAAGGAATCTTTCGCAGTACCGCCTCCATTTTTTTTAGTAGCATTAGCATATCTTGTTGCGCCAAGAAACGCAATTTTAAAACCATTTTTTGTTATTTTTAATGGTTCAATTGCCTGTTTTTGAGTTTTACCAACCCCAAAGTATTTTATATTTTTCGAATTTAAAGCATTGATTGTGTCTCGCAAACCCTTTATTTTAAAATCTCTTATATGATTATTAGCAAGTGAAACTATTTGAAATTTATTAATTAATTCTAAAGATGATAATGGAGCAGACATATTTACAACTAGATTTTCTTCTTTAGTATCAACATTTGTTATCGGACATTCCAAATTTCCAATATTTATATCCGATAATTTTAATAATTTTATAAGAGATGGGCAAAATTGAAACTGTTTTATATCAATTTTGTAAAGACAAATGTCTCCATAAAAAGATATTTTCATTACTATTTTATTTTTTCAATATTTTTAAACTTGCCTGTAGTAGGGTTTATTTCAAATTTTTCTACGAATTCAATTTCTAATATATACTGGGAAAATCTCTTATTCCATCGCTGATATGCTTTTTCCTTAATAAAATCATTACTAAATCGTTTATTGGGTTTAAGTTGCAGCACGATAGGCCCATTATCTTTTTGTAAAAACTTAAATTGTTCACACTCTTCAAAATCCATAAACATTTCATGAGCATGGTGATGCACAAATTGTTTGCCATCGGGAAATTGAAGTATATCATCTATTCTCCCTATTATTGGACTAATATATTTATGAGGTATGTTTTTATCTTCTTTAATTTCACACAGATCCTTTAAGTCATACCTAATAATCGGCATGGTATAATTGATTAAATTTGTAATAATGACATCGCCAACACGTTGACCCCCAAAATCACGTTCGTTAATTATTTCAAACAAGTTTGAATTTGGATAAACAGTTCTTTCCCCTGATTTATTTAATTCAAATCCAAGACATGGCGATTCCATCGAACCATAAATATCTATAATATTATCGCTTATATATTTTTTGAATTTTTCAAATTGAATTTGATTAAAATGTTCAGATGTAAAATACAAATATGGTATATTTAGCGAAATGCCTTTTTCAGCCAATCGGTTTGCAACAATTTCAATAACAGAAGGTGTGCTCCACAGAATATAGGGTTTTGATTTTGAAATTCTTTCAATCATATAATCTACATCTCTATAAATAGAGATTATTTCACGATTAAATAATCCAAAGAAATTTTGCATCTTCTTCAATATTGATAAATCACTTTCAACTTGAAAATTATCACTTTCTTCATATCGTGTTATAAGCATAATCTTTTTAAATGGATTATAAGATGCTATTTTTCGTAAAGCAAAAAAAACACGTGTATGCGAACTATAATCCGCAAATTTATCAAAGTAAACTTTTAAAGGTTCTCCTGATGAGCCACTTGTAGTGTGCAAATTAACTTTGTTGTCAATTTCGCAAGTCACTATGTCTCTGCTTTCATACTCTTTAAACATTAACTTTGTAACGATCGGTATTTTCTTAATATCTTCGAAAGATTTAATTTTTAAATCCATTACACCATGTTTTGTATAAAGCTCTCTGTAAAATTTCGAATTCTCTCGGGCATATTCAAAAATTTCTCTGAACTTTTTTAACTGCATCTTTTTTACACTCTCTAAGCTAGCCCTTTGCCAATAATGAAGCGAAAAATAATATTTTATTAAATTATAAATCATAACTTTTTTTTATAAATCATAACTTTTTTGCAATAACAAAATGATCTGCTCCGATATTTAGTATTCTAAAAATAAACATAATTATTCTACGTACAATTTGAAACCGTGTGCCGTACTTTGTGAAAAAATCAGCACAAAAATATGTATTTAGTGTCTCATAATGCAAAATCTCAAAATTAACGTTCTCTAAAATTTCTATTAATGATTGTTTTGAGAAAATATTTATATGGTGGGGAGGCATTATCATTACCCAATTTTTCAATCCGAAAAAAATACGCTGAAATCCTTTAGGATTTGGTGTCGTAATAGCGATTATACCTTGTGGCTTAATTTTATTCTTTAAATTGTTTAACAGTAAATATGGATCTTCGACATGTTCAATTACATTAAATAATGTTAACGCATCGTAGTTGGTATTACAACTATTTAAATCACTATTTAGTTCAATGTTGAAAGTTTTTTTTGCAAAATCTCTTTCATTCTTTGCAATTTCAACACCTTCAGATTTAATTTTTAGTGTTTCACGCGACTTCCATACAAAAAAACCATTACCAGCCCCAACATCTAAAATGCTTTGAATTTTGTATTTAGACAACTTTCTTAAGATATAGTCAAATCTAAAGCCCCAAAACTTTTCAATTTGTTTAACTTCAGTATATTTAACTGTATAATAGTCTTTACTTTCATACTGTTCGTGAACAAAGGATACTTCTGCCATTATTGTTTTACATTTTTCGCATAAATAGATATTATAATTGTTTTTTGTAAAAAGAAAAACAACTTTTTCATGACGGCTATCAACAATACATTTCATAGATTTCTACTTAATTAATTTGTTTTTATATATAATCTTCTCAGCCATTTTTACCATAGGCGGCCCGATAAACTTGTTATCTTTAACTGCAACTCCTTTTCCCAGAGCTACTGCTTCATTGGCCAATTGTAACATTTCTGTAGCCCATTCGATTTCTTCTTCAGTTGGAGAATAATATTGATGTACCAACGGCAATTCTTTCGGATTTAAAACCAACATGCCTTCAAAACCGAGGTTTCGTCCTACAATTAAATTTCGTTCCAAATCTTCCAAATCATGCACTTTAATATGGACGGTATCAATAGGCACAACATTATTGGCTTTAGCTCCCATAGCAATCATTGCACGAGCAGTAAAGATACTTTGATAATCTTCATCGTGCTTTCCTCCCTGTTCAGTCATAAAATCTTCACAACCAAATGCTACAGCAATCAGTCTTTCAGGGGCGGCGCTACAAATTTCTTGTATATTCATCACGGCTCCTGGAGTTTCAATCAGCGCTATTATTTTAAATGTATGTAATGGAAGTTTCTTCTCGTACTCAATGGTTTCCAATAATTTTCCAAAGAAATAGATATCTTCTCCTTTTTTTGCCTTAGGATACATAAAACCTGCTATTCCGGGAAGTGAAAGCTGATAAACATCTTGCAGTAATTGACCGCTTTCTCGATCATTTACACGCGGGAAAACAATTCTATCAGAAAGCTTTCCTTCTGATAAGTATTGCTTAATCTTATCTCTTGCAACCTGCTTGTTTTCGACCGGTTGAACAGAATCTTCTATATCCAGCAACAGCACATCAGCATCACGCCTCAATGCGCTATCCATTAGCTTAGTGTTGTGAGCTGGCACAAACATAAGGCTACGCATTAAGAATTCATTTGTTCTCATATTCTCTTTTTTTTATTAAAACATTTCTTCTAAAACTGATCACATCTACCCCGTCCTGATTATATCCGATAGTTTCTACATACACTATACCTCTATCCAGCTTCGACTCAGAAGGTCGTTTGCTAATTATTCGTGTACGGGCATATAATGTATCATTTATAAAAACAGGCGCTAAATGTTTTACATCCTCATAGCCTAAATTGGCAATAGCTTTACCGCTAATATCGGGCACGGTCATCCCAACTACTAAGGAAAACACTAATGTGCCCACCACGAGAATCTTGCCATGCTGATTCTCACCTGCATAATCTAAATTAGTATGTAACGGATGATGATTCATCGTCAATAGACTAAAAAAATTATTATCACTTTCAAAAATAGTTTTGGATAATGCGTGTTGTATTTCTTCGCCCACTATAAATTCCTCGAAATAGCTGCCTAGTTTGCTTGGTATCATATTTTAAATTTTTTATTATCTTGATAAATAAAATAACCACTTCTTTCTGCGCTAAACGTAATATTTTTCAATTCTTTATTTGTAATCTTAGACATTATTATTTCTGAAAATTATCCGTGATTTATCATATCGACTTCATATAATTAATAGCATTACTTCCTTCATTAAAAATCAAATCTATAATAGAAACATAATGATCAAAAGGAGGATATAGTTGGTTATACTCTGGATAATCACTATAATCCATCCACTCTATAGCTATATTCTCTTTATGAAATGTTTCATCTGTTATATAATCTTTAGCTGCAGGACCTGACACATAATAATCTATTCCTGCTTTTAGCAACAATTCTATTATCCTCTCTCCTTTTCTGTGCTGCAAATTATAAACCCTAGAGTCTTCAAACTTAGTATTAATGCCTAATAGTTCTTTGGATATCTTTTTTATCACAAATTGATTAAAATCGGATAAATTGCTCCACTGTTGGTTTAGATAAATTTCTTCAAAAAATGGTTTATACTGGTTAAAAAATGGAGCTTTTTTATAGGAATGTTCTATTCTCTGCCAATGCTGCTTTTGCCATGTAGTATCATTAAGAACGACATCACAGATCAAGCGCCTCTCGTCACTTCCACACGGAATAGTCAACCACTGTGCACCGACACTTGTTTTAATCTTGTTTCTGCTACGCCAATCCCTTTTTGTATATTGGACATCGTCATAAAAAATAAACACATCTACTTTTCTTATGATATCAAAATACCCTTTCCATGGTATGTAATTTGACTGTAAAATAGCTCCTTTTTTCATATTCATTCAATTGATTAAAACAATTTTATAACCCTACTACGCATCGACAATATGTTCCAATTCATAATTCTTTCCATACCGAACAAGAGTTTTGCGCATCTCAAATTTATTTGTAGTTAAGATGCTACTAACAATAGTGTTGCCGATTAAATTCATATTCTCTGCAACATAAGAAACAGTCGGAGAGGCAACGTCTGTGGCTATTATTGCAATTTTTTTATCCTTGTACATTGTTTAAAAAAATTAACTGTTAAGACTATCCCTACATTATAAATACCAAAAAAACGTATAAGCTCTTCATTTTGTCTGTTTTATTGTTTTTCTCCTGTTATATGATAAATTTCTACAGCTGATCCTTTCCCCTTGCTAAAACGCTTTACTAATGGCTGTGAGAGCATAAAGTTATAATATTCCTTCATGTTTGTAAGTCTATTTTTAAGTTTGTCGTTCAAATCGGTACCCTTACGTATAAAATAACGAGCATAACTATGTTTCGTGGTAACAAAATACTTTCCTTTAATCGAGTTTAATGCAGTGCTATCATTGACATCAATGTAAGATAATCTTTCTATACCCATAACAGAATTTATTCCTATACTTTGGTAATAGTATTCTTTAAGATATTTGTCAAAAATCTCACTCAAAAATTTATTATTCTTTCTATTATACATAAAAATTCTTGAAGTGTATCCTGATGTTCTAATATCATTTCTATCATATACTCTTGGGCAATAAAAACCGTTGTTTGCATCTAAAATTATGTACTCATTTTCTAACAGGTTTTGCTCAATCCATTTTGTAGCATTTTCTCTATTAGACATTCCTTTGCCATACATACTTAAATAAGACGGCATATGCTTTAGTGCTATATAACCCAGTGCCAATAAAGCTAACAAACCCCAAGTTAAAGTCTGAAAATATTTCTTATTTAATTTAAGTCTATTAACCAACAGTTGTTCTAAAAAATCAACAAATCCGGCGACACCTATTAGCGCCAAAAAATAGATTAGTACATACACTGGAGCAAACCAATATCTTGGAATTTCATGCGAGCCTAAAAAGGGCAACACTAATAACAATAGGGCACCAATAGCGGGAATCAACAGTTTAATATATTTTTTTGAAAAAACCAGCAATAATAAACAGTATAACGCGGGATGAGAAACGAGTCCCAATACGTAGTTCCAAATAGCTTCCAGTCGAGCGATAACCGAATAGTGTTGAGCTCTATTGAAATTAAATTTTACAACTTCACCCCAATCTGTTCCAAGAGCAAAAAGCTTCCTTACAATCTCGTAGTAGTTTACAAATGGCTGAAATATAAATATTAAAACTAAAAAAAATAGCCCAATATATAAAACATGTTTCCACCTTATAGTTTTATCTATCAGCCTATAAATAACATAACCTGCTAACAAAAGAGTTAGCGGTAATGCCGACATTTTTGTAGCAAAAGCTCCTGCACATGCCAATGCCATGATATACAGATATTTTGGCTCATTACTTCTATAAGCTGAGTATATCAATAGAGCTACAAAAAAACTAAGTAAATAGTCTGGCTTTAAATAGTTTGCAAAATAAATGGCATCTCGACTTGTTACTGTAAATAAAAAATATACAATGATGATTGGTATTGAAATTTTTGCCAGTCGTGCTGCTTTTGAGTACAAAACAATGGCGTAAACTGAAAACAGAGCAAAAACATATCGTGCTACAGCTATAAAATATCCGTTATAAAGTATTTGTACAGCGTACTCTTCAAGCGATGTAAATTTACCCATAATATACATTGGCACATACAAAATAATATATGCCAAATAAACTAAATACATTCCTAAGCTGCCATAGCCAAACCAATTCGGATTAAAGTCACCACCGAAAAAGCCTATAGAATATAGAAATATTGTGCTTTCATCTATCTTTTCGCCATCGAAATCCCATAGCGAATACACTTGAAAAAGAGCAACTAAAAAGGATATAATTATTAATAAAATCCAGCTATATCGCTTTAAATAAGTTGAAAATTTAGTGAAAGACACGCTCTTTAGTTTTGATTTAGAAAAGTCGTAAAAGTATATTACAAACAAGCCTGCAACAAAAAATATTACAGCAAGTATAAGACTACTTATCTTAAGTCTATGAACTATCTGTCCGCCAACTTCATATCCCACAAACTTAAAAACATCGAAGTAAATGCAAAAAATGACGTACAACAATATGAAAGTCAAATATTTCCACCAATTGTCTTTAAAAATATTTTTAAATTTCATACTGTTATAATTTTTTTAGTTTAAGGTCGTATGGAACTCACATGCTTTATAATCATGCTCTTGGGTGTCACGTTTTGTTTGACATGTTCGTTTCATATGTTTACAATTATTTCGGCCTAAGATTATCGGCAATTAGCAATGCTTGCACTGAGCAAAGCGTTGTATTGAGCGTAGTCGAAATGTCGAAGTGAACAATTGGAATTGAAAGTTAAAAGTTTATCAAACTTAAAAGCAAATTAGTTTCAAGCATACTTAAATATTTTGTTAGATATGAGCATCTTTACCTCAAATTACAATTATCAAAAAACGTAACTCAATGTCTAACAAAAAGTCCACAAAAATTTACTTATTTTTTTCTCTTGATTGTGAGAGTTAGATCACTATCAGCAAGATTCTCAACTTTTTTACCAACTAAATCCTCAAAAGACCAATAAGCCACTAATGATTTATCGGCGTTCAAGTTTTCTACTTCTCCCCAACCTATGGAAATCACGGAGTCTGGCATTACTTTACTCCAAATTTTTACATCTGCAACTGTCATATCTTTACCTCTTTTGAGTGTACATCCGATACGAATTGGCATATTAGTAAGTTGCGAGCCTTTATTATTTTTCCTTCTAAAACGTTGTTTGTGAACAAGTTCGCCATTTGCATAAATCTTTTGCTCCCCTTTTTTCATATCTCTAACCAATGTAATTCTTTGCCACCTGTTAAGTTTAAAAAGTTCATCTGTTTTAAAAGAAACGGTAAATTTACGCACTCCGTCACCAAAAAAGTATTGTCCTTCCTTTGAATCCTTGATGCGGAAACAAAACTCTGTATCATTTTTAGAGTTCCCTTTTGCAATTACATTAGACCACGTCCGCGGATATGCATGCATCATTATATACATATCTATCGTTATATCTTTTGTCAATCTTTCATCCTCAACAGGATCGGAAACAGCATACTCATTTTGAAATCTGTAGCCTTTAAGTTCTCTTTTGGTTTTGGTTTCACTCGCACAACCGGCAAGCAGCGCCACTATTGCACCTAAAATAATAATCTTTTTCATTTGTTTTATATTTAAAGTTAATATTAATACATGTTGATATACAGCCATTTAAGCACAGCAATCAATTATATACCTCCAAACTGTCTAACCATCCTGTCATTATAAATACTTTCCACTAAATTGATTACAAATATAATAATTTATTATTACTTTTATTCAATCTGTTAACAAAATAATACCGATTGTACAAGGCTCAAATATCTAACAAAAAATATCCAAAATACTGCTTCTTTATTTTTCCTTGATTGTAAGAGTTAAATCGCTACCTGCAAGGTTTTCTACGCGGTTATCGTCTAAATCCTCGAAAGACCAGTATGTCACTAAAGATTCCTCGGTATCTGGGTTTTTTATTTCTTCCCAACCTTTTAAGATTTCATTGTCGGACATTACTTTACACCAAATCTTCACATCAGCAATTGTCATATCTCTACCTTTTATATATATACTTCCAACATAAATTGGGCTGTTAGTTGGTTCTGGTCCTCTAATTTCCTCTTCTTCAAGAGTTTTTTTAGCCTTTAATTCTCCATTGGCATATATTTTTAACTCTCCTTTACCCATATCTCTTACTAATGTTATCCTTTGCCACGTATCTAATTCAAAAATTTCGTCTGTAACGAAATAAACTGAATGTTTGTCAGTTCCATCTCCAAAAAAGAACTGCCCTTTCTTTGAATCTTTTATACGAAAACAAAACTCACATTCACTGTCCGATTTCATTTTTGCAACTACATTGGTCCACGAATCGGGATATGTATGCAATATTAGGTAAATATCAATTGTTATATCTTTTGTCAATTTTTCACTCTCAATAGAGTCGGAAACGGCGTACTCGTTTTGAAATCTGTAGCCTTTAAGTTTGATTTTGGTTTTAATTTCACTCATACAGCTGACAAATAGCGCCACTACTGCACTTAAAATAATAATCTTTTTCATTTTGTTTTTATAATTAAAGTTAATACTATTATACTACTTTCACATTAAAGCTACAAAAATAAGACGAATAAACAACCCAAACAACTTTAAGTAACTTTTAATATTTACTTTTTTTTGCACTTTTATCACTTTTTTTGCTTGCCTCAACCATTGTCTTATGGCTGAGATACGTGTCTTTAAAGGTATTCGTGCTTTTCTTGATATTTCTGCATAAACATCTATTATTTCAGACATATACTTTAAATCGGCGCTCATGGTGGCTCTTACCGTTTTGGTCGTAAATCGGAAATAGTTCATTGGTTTTGCAGAGTATGCCATTTGACATTTTGATAAGATTTGTGCCCAAAAGTATCTATCGCCTGCAAGCCTGTATTTAAAAAGCTCTGTCCAATTTACTGTTTCTACAATGCTTTTTTTAAATAGAGCTGCACTTGCGTTAGGAATAACGTTTATTATTGCAAGATAGCGCGATAGTATTATTTTTCCACTTATTACAAAGTCGGATTCCCAAAGCGTTGGGTCTAATTCACGTAAATTTTTGCTGTGATTTCCAAATACTTTACCCTGCTCATCAACGAATGCAGATAAGCAATAGGCTAATCCTATAGAGCTGTTTTTGTTAAAAAATGCTATTAGTTCTGTTAAAAAATTGGTTTCGGAATAGTCGTCAGATTCAGCAATCCAAATAAGTTCTCCCTTGGCACTATCAATTCCCTTTTTCCACTGTTTAAACGGGCTGCCTGAGTTTGTTTCGTTGTATATGGTTCGTATTCGGTTGTCGCTATTTTGGTACCTTTCAATTATTTCGCGACTATTGTCTGTTGAGCAATCATCTAATATAATTACCTCGATATTGCGATAGGTTTGATTTAACACGCTCTCTATTCGCTGCGGAAGAAATCGTGCGTGGTTGTAATTGGGTATAATGACTGATATTAGATTGTTCATCTATGTTTATTTGTTGTAGAACACAGATGACACTGATGTAACGGATTTACGCGGATTTGGAGACAGAGCATGCTCTGTCTCTACATTAGGGCGACCACTATCAATTAACAATTAGCAATGTGCAATTAACAATTAAAATGCAAGATATGTTTTTGCAATAATAATCATTAATCAATAAATTTTATCATTCTTTTTAGTTGCCAACGCCTTTAAGGCGTTGTTGTTAACATTTTTTCCGATGGTCTTGTTTATAATTTTAGGCGACCATGAGTAACACACCTGCCCAATAATTGTTCATTGTTCATTGTTTTGTGATTATCCGTCAAATCTGTGTCATCTGTGTTCCAATTGTTCATTGTTCACTTCGACTACGCTCAGTGCAAGCATTGCTAATTGCTAATTGATTTTCCCGTGTTTTTTTTGAATTATGTTAATAATCTCCATTATCTGGTCGCCTGTTGACACAGTAAATGTAATTCTGTCGCCTTTCTGACCATCATAATAATTTACGCCTAAAAACGGTGCATATTTGATGTTTCTGTTTTTGGCGATAGTTAAAACGAAATCCCAATCGACAAGTCGTTTTAGGGTCTCGTCGAATCTAATTTCTTTGTTATCTTTTATGTTTATGTGACCTAAGCCATTGATGTCAATATGATTAAGCTCCCTACACTCTTCGTAATTAAAGGGTTCGCCGTAATAGCCAATGATTTTTTCGGAGTCGTCGAAAAGTTGAATTGCGGAGTAACATATATCTAAATTGTTGGTCTCCATATAGGTAATCATTGTCTGCAAATAGTTTTCAAACCATTGGTTATCAGTATCGAGATAGAAGATATATTTCCCTTTAGATTGTTCTATCCCGAAGTTGCGTGAGCGCGATATTCCTTCTCTGGTTTTGTGAAAAAAAATTATTCTGTTGTCGGGTTTATATTTTTGCTCAATTGCCTCAATATTGTCAGTGCTTCCATCGTTGATTACTAACAGTTCCCAATTTTTGTGGGTTTGATTTATTATGCTATCTATAGCTTTCGCGATGCAGTAGTTTCTATTGTATGTTGGCATTATTACAGATACCGTTATAGCATCTATTTTTTCTGAATTTTCGGTATATTTCTTATTAATAAGTGAAAGAAAACGTTTCTCTTTTGTTTTATTCCATATTCTATATCTTTTACTTGGTTTTCTGTACGGTACTATTGGTAAATTGTGTGCAATATCCTTTAGCATATCTTTTATGAAATATACTATTTTTTGAAGCATTTTCTAAAAGTTATTTTATTACCTATCTTCTAACAAAATTCTTGATAGTAACTCTGCATTTTTGCCATGTACGGTTACGTCTATCTGTTCTATGGCTGATATTATAGCATCTACTCTTGCAACTGTGCGGTTTTGAGCGCTTTTGGTTGTATATTTTTCCATATCTTTGTTGCCTGAGTATAGGCGTGCCACCCAACCTGCGTTGCTCCATAGTTTTTCTTCAATAGGTGTGGGGCGTTCCATATCCCAAATATCGTCTCGTGGGAAGCTATCCCACCTTCCTGGCACTCCGAGTCGCCAGAGAAGTTCTACTTTGGGACGTCTTCCGTAGCAAAATCGTTCATCAAAAATATGTTCCGAATCGTTTCTAAATAGAATCTGCGGTTCTTCGACTGGATCTGGAATAAAATCGTCACTTAAAAGAGCCGAATTGTCTAAAATTCTACACATTGGTACTATGTGGTACTCTTTATCAGTATTTGCCAACACATCTTCAACCAAGGCGTTCCAAGCCGATTGTGTGAAGAAACAATTTCCATCAAAGGGTAAAACCCAGCGGGCTTTATCTCGTCCGTCTTTTAAAGCATAGTTGCGAGCCCCATTATTATTCATTATATAGTTGTTTTTCAGACGGTATGCTGCAACAACTGCTCTGCCCTGTTTTTTGATGTGTAGCTTTTTAAAATCGGGATCATTGAAAAGAGCTTTAAAGTCGAATGTTTGATAATCAATCTCAACTTTCTTGTAATCATCTAAAATAAAGGGTATTATCTCGTACCTTTTACCTTTTGATTTTAACAGTTGAATTATTCTTTGCTCCTCGCTCTGGTCAACTATTCTGTTTAAGATAAATATTTTTTGACAATTTTCAAACTCAGGCTCATGTTCCAAAATAAATTGGAGATTTTCATACGATTGTCCCTTTTTATGTCTGGGAGTCAAGTCGTTGCCTATAATTCGATAGAGTACAAATGAATTATTATCTACATCAGATTCACTCTCATCGGCAAAAGACAACCTCATATATTTGGTAGAGTACTCTTGTGCGAGTGGTCTAAGCAGTTCGACTGGCACTCTGCCCTCAAATCCTGATAGAAAACGCGCTTTAAAGGTATTGTCATCTTCGGTATTAGAGCCTCCTTTATCTTTATCGTAATCGGCTTCTATCAAACTACTATCTGGGTCGTACACATACTGTTGGGTTACTCTTGCAATAATTGTAATTTCGTTGTCGGCTTTGTGCGCTTTGTATCCTTCATACAATATCATGTCGTCGTACAGTTCTTTAACCCACGATTTACGTACCATTCCAAACGATGCTATTTTTCCGTTCCACTTTCCGTCGTTGAACGCAAAAAGTCCTTTCTGTTGTTTTTCTATATTTTCGTAAGCAGTTAAAAGCCAGTTACGTCCTGGATATGCATCTTGCGCTAAGTAAACTATATAAGCTACATCAGCTTTTCGCGATACTTGATTTAATGTTCTAATGAATCCCTGTTGTTCAGTGTCAACTGCAATTACTATCACGCACTCCATGCCCGCCCTACTATACAAAATTTCGGCCGTTTCAAGTCCCTTTTTCACGTCAATGCATGGCATTACTACCAACACTCCTTCGTGATTTTGGTAACAGAAGTTTTCTAACTTTCCTACATCGAGTAATATAATATCTGGATTGTTAGATGTTATCTGTTCATTGATTTCAATATCACTTTGTTTCAGTGGTGGCAATTGTAGCTTTACAGGTTGCCACCTTTTATCCGTATATGGTATATCAATGGTGTCGCTAATGGCATATTCTTTTATCTCTTGGAATATGAACTGTTCTACTTCCGTCCATATTTTATTGTCTATAAAAACCCATTTACCCACTTCACCAAAATAATCTATTGTATTGGTTGCGCATTGATTAATGTGCGCCGCTTTTTGATGAGGCATACTGTCATCGTCTAAATTATCTACAATTACATATATCTCATCAGCCACTATTTGGGGTAGAAAAGTTTGCTTATCAGCCAAAACACGATGTTGTGCCACTATTAGTGTATCACAAGATACGTAGTCACCATAAACTAAAACTCGGACACTCTCCCCATCAACTAGTTTCCTTATTGTAGGATGGAGATGCTGTCCTCTATAAACATCGTAGATATAGGCGTTTGCAAGTCCTATGTAACTTTTTTTGTTACTGCTTTTTTTATAATTTTCTATTAATGTTACAATGTTTGTGTCGTCGTTTCTAAGGTCAGAAACAATAACCAGTTCAAAGTGTCTATTTCCTACATACTCGCTGTTTAAGTTCGAGTTCATCATGTCGGGAACGGCAAACGGTCTTGTTTCTGGATGAAGCTCATACTTTAAGTCTGATTTTTCGGAATAATATTGTAGATAACTATCACGATACTCTTTTCGCGACCCCATACTAAAGCCTGGATATCCAAAGACAGGGCTTGCCGTGAGCGATGTCTCTGTATGTCGGGCAAACGACAATGGTACAGGTGGTAATATTTCAATTCTGTCGTGCTCAAATGTAATTATCATACGATTGTGAAACTCGGTATCTGCACCGTATCGAACATTGTCCCAAAATCCGATTTTTTCAGTTACCTCTTGTCTTCTGAACATCATTGATGACAGATTTATCTGTAAATAAAAACCGGGATTGTTTCTGCGACTAAACATAAAGTCATCTGTAACCCTTGCCCACTGCGATATATTTGCAATAATTTCGGGTTTACCCTCTAAATTAGCTACCTGATACTCAATTTTTTGAGCGTGCGACCAGTCGTCTGCATCGTTGCATGTAACGTATGTGCCTTCTGCCCGGTTGAGTGCAATATTGCGAGCAACATATGGACCTGAATTGGTAGGTGTTTTCAAATAAATTATTCGATTATCTTGCTGTACATACTCTTTTATAATTTCTGGCGTACTATCTGTGCTACAATCATCAACAACTATTATTTCAATATTTTTATAGGTCTGGTTTTGTATCGATTCGAGTGTTGTTTTTATTGTTTTTTCTGCATTGAATACTGGTACAATTATCGTCACCTTTTCATTGCTGTAGATAAATTCATTCTTGAACGAAAGGTTGGTTGTAAGCAAGTCATACTTAGGGACGTATGCGTCCATAAATCTTATTGTTGCTAAATTATATTTTTCGTAAATCTTGTTTATGTCTGACAGTTTGTCTTTTGCCAATTTACGAGTATTTGCTTTTGCTAACAGTAAATTTGGGTTCCAACCCTTATTAAGTGCGTCTATAGCTATTTGTTCGGCTTTTTTTGCATCTCCAGTTAATAGTAGCGATTCTGACTCTATAACGGCGATTTGTTGTTGTACATCAACCGGAAATCCTTGTTTATTTATTAAATTCAAATATTTTAATGCTTCAACCGCCGATCTGATGTCTTGATAATTCGAGTGCCACAGCGATAGTTCCCATGCTGCTAAACTCTTAATATATGAACTATCGGGTTGTTTTGCATAGTTGTCAAGTTCGGCACAAGCTCGTTCGACAAGTCCAAATTCGAGCAATTTAACGCGTATTTTTCTTATTGTTCGCTCGTTTAGTTCTTTTGTCTCATCATCTTCAACGAATAAGTTACCGACATTTTCGTCTTCCTGCTCATTGTTAAGAACTTCGTTATAAACAGCTAAATATTCGTTAGCCATTTGCTCGACAGTCTTGAATTTCAGGTTTAGCACCTTATTAAGTTTCGAATTGTACTCTTCGATGTTTTTCGATAATTCTATTATCTTGTCGTACCACAATTTTGCATCAACAGGCTCTAAGGTCCATCCTGCTTGTTCTCTCTCAACACGCTCGCCGAGCGCTCCGTATGTCGAAACAATAGGAGGGACTCCGAATGCCCACGATTCGGTCAAGGTATGTGAAAACGCCTCGTGACATATTGACGGCAACAACGTAAACGATGGTTTTATTTTTTCGAAATATTTATATAACTCTTCTCTTTTATATCTTCCATACATAACAATATTGGGAGTGTTTTTGTACTCATTGTTTATCCCTACCACCTCGCCAATAACGTGCATAACAATTTTTCCTCCCACGGCGTTGTTATGTTTCATTATATCGAGTGCAAGGCTTGTTCCTTTGGGTTCGTTTAGGGCTCCAAAGAAAACTACGTCGATTTTTTCGCGTTCGTTTGGCTTTGTCGAAAAATTATATTTTTTCGGAAAATCGCGCCCATGTTCTATTAATTTGAATTTTGAACTCTCAAACGAAGGATAATTTTTCAGAACTATCTCTTTTGTAAACAATGATGTAACGATATACCTGTCACATTTTGACAAAGAGTTTGTAACCATTTCGGACCATTTGTTTCTAAATGCTGGTCTTAATTGTCCCAGATTACCGAACCAACTTTTTGAGTAACGGCAGTCAGTCTCTGATTTTACCGACAGACAGTTGCCTTCACAAAATTTACCTTCACAAATAAGCTGTATATTTGGACAAACGGCGGAAAAATCGTGGAAAGAGAAAACCACTGGCGCTTCATTTTCTTTAAAAAAATCTACTATGCCGACGCCCGTTCCCAAAAGCACTCTGACATGTACTAACGATATGTTAAACTGTTCGTATATATCTTCTAAAGCACTACTGCGCTCTTTATCAATATTGTGCGTTTCTTTCCAGGGCGAACTAAAGCTGTAAAAAGCAACTTTGAGTTCATCCCCGTCTTTATGCTGATATATCCTCCAGTTTTGCCTTCCTGCAACCAACATAAATGCCGACTGTGTTTTCGAAATATTCCGGAACAAATCAAATGACGTATGAATTAAGCCTCCATCTCCATCGTGTACAACGTACAAAATGCTTTTAGGTGGTTTAGTTAGTAACTTAACTATCTCTTGTCTGTCACTTTTAACAATGTTACTGCTCGCTTGTTTGTCGCTTTTTACAACATTACCGCTTGTTTTTGAGTCACTTTTTACAACACTACTGCTCGTTTTTTTGTCACTTTTAACAATATTTCTATCTTCCTCTTTAGGTCTTTTTGCCCTTCTACCCTCATACTTTCCATATAAAATATAGTGTATAAGAGGATTAATTCCTGCCTCGCTAACATCTCCGTATTGATGCAGATAGTATGATGTGCTAAATCTTGGAGAGGGATTTCGTTTTTCTGCTACTCCGCGAGTGATATAGTGTATTATGGGATCGATTCCTAACTTTTCAACATCAGGATATCTTCTCAAGTACCACTCTTTTTCAAATAAATCCGATTTAGATATAATACGATAGTATTTAATAACTTGAAGTTCCTTTTTAACTCTTTTTTTATTGAATGTGATGGCAAACAGCATCAGTCTGCTTAAAAAGGCTACGCCTCCTGCAACTTGCAAAAATGTTTTCTTTGCATACCGGAAGGGTTTGGCTAAATTAAAACTGCTTTGTTTTTTTAGCAATTGGGCTATCTCTTCCTCTAATTCTGGAACTCTCTTTTTAAGTTTATTATTTTCTTGTTCTGTATTTTCGACTTGTTGCTTTAATGTGGAGTTTCCTTTTCGTAATGTTTCAACTTCTTTTTGTAATGACTCAGTCTCTTTTTGTAATGACCCAACACCTTTTTGTAACGATTCTATCTCTTTTTGTAACGATTCAACCTCTTTTTCTTTAGCCTCGACTATCAATTCTTTAGATTTGACAACTTCGGCAAAATGCTTGTTTTCATCATCCAAAATTTTTATGTATTGACTTTTAGCAAGCATGATTTTGTTCAGTAACTCGGTATTTTTTTTTATATTTTCTTCACTTTTCTCTTTTCTTGAAAGCGCCTCTAAGGTTTCTGAATGTAATTCGCTTAACTGACTATATTCTGTTTCTTTGATTTCAAGGTTGGCTTTTAACTTTTCAATTCTTTCGTTTAATTTGAATTTTTGTTCGTCTCTTTTCCTTATCCCTTCTTTGTAAACTAATGTTTTAACTTTTTGATCAATCAGGTTAGTTTTTGATTTGTTTAATTCTTCGCGCAAAAATCCTATTCTTTCATTTCTTCTATCATTTAAATCAAAGTATCGCTTTCGCAGATCTTCAATTCTATCATCACGACGTTGAATAGTTGCTTTATAATCTTCAATCCTTTTATTTAAATTAGCCTCTTTCTCAATCTGTCTCTCAATCCTCTCTTCGCGTCGCTGTATAGTAGCTTTATGATCTTCAACCCTTTTATTTAAATTAGCCTCTTTTTCAATCTGTCTCTCAATCCTCTCATCACGGCGCAGTATAGTAGCTTTATGGTCTTCAATCTTTTTATTTAGATTAGACTCTTTCTCAGCAAATCTATCAATTTTGTTTTGCAGACCCTCAATCCTTTTATCACGGCGTTGAATAATCTCTTTACGATCCTCGAGACGAGCTTTTAAATTTGCCTCCTTTTGAACTTGACCCTCTATTTTGCTTCGCTGCTCATCAAGTTTTTTATTTAAGTTGGTCTCTTTCTCAGCAAATCTATCAATTTTGTTTTGCAGACCCTCAATCCTTTTATCACGGCGTTGAATAATCTCTTTACGATCCTCGAGACGAGCTTTTAAATTTGCCTCCTTTTGAACTTGACCCTCTATTTTGCTTCGCTGCTCATCAAGTTTTTTATTTAAGTTGGTCTCTTTCTCAGCAAATCTATCAATTTTGTTTTGCAGACCCTCAATCCTTTTATCACGGCGTTGAATAATCTCTTTACGATCCTCGAGACGGGCTTTTAAATTAGCCTCCTTTTGAACCTGACCCTCTATTTTGCTACGTTGATCATCAATCTTTTTATTTAGGTTAGTCTCTTTCTCAGCAAATCTATCAATTTTGCTTTGAAGACCCTCAATCCTTGTATCACGACGCTGAATAAATTCCTTACGATCCTCAAGCCGTGTATTCAAAACATGCTCCCTTTGAACCTGCCTTTCAATTTTATTTTGCAGATCTTCAATCCTTTTATCACGGCGTTTAATAATAGCATTACGATCTTTGATACTCGCACTTAAATTAGCCTCTTTATCAACCTGTTCATCTATCAACTTTTGCTGATCTTCAATTTGTTTTTCCTTTTCGGATATTATTTTTTCTGCTTGTTTGCTACCTCGTTTTAACTCTGCCATCTCCTTTTGTAGATCCTCTTTTTCTTGCAAAGCTAAAATTCTACTGCCAAGCGTAGCGAATAAGTTTTTAATCTCTGGATTATTTTTTGCGCTATTTACAAATTCTAAAAAGTTTTTATCTAATTTTTTTCCAACACAAAGAACTCCCAATCCGTTTCCGTGCTGAAAATCAAATGAGGGGTATTTCTCTCTAGTCTCCTCCCAAAAACTCCAGACGCCAAACCCACGCTCTCTAACCGCTGTGTCGTGAAAAATGACTACTCCTTTGTCACTCACCTTGGGCAACCATGTTTCAAAGTCATGTTTTACAGCCTCGTAGGTGTGTAATCCGTCAATATGGAGCAGGTCTATTGTTCCGTCGCTGAAATATAAGAGTGCCTCATCGAAAGTCATTCTCATAAGCGAAGAGAATTTGCTATAATTTGCTTTATTAATTTGTCGTACTCTTTTAAATACCTCTTCGCCATAAAAATTAGCATGCTCGTCACCTTTCCATGTGTCAACGGCATAGCTTTTTGTCTCTAATTTTAATTGGTCGATTGCCTGACAAAAAGCAAAATACGAGTTTCCTGTATGTGTTCCTAATTCAACAAATATTTGTGGCTGCAAAGACTCGACTAAAAATGCAGCAAACGGAGTATGTTGAAGCCAACCATAAGGCTTTTCGATAAACTGTGGTGTGTAAAAAATTAATTTTTTGTCTAAATTCATTTGCATATTGTTTTGATTATAATAAAACAATTATTTCGCTACCGATATTAAGTGTGTTTTAAATACGCCAAAGATAGATATTTTTTTTTCGTTCTGCTGACTCTTAATATACTTTTCACTCAATCAACAATAGTGATGTCATAATCAGAGTCATCTAAAACAAGCACATTTGCACTTCTCTTAAATTTAGGATCATTGTTTTGTACCGTAATCACTAATGCATCATGTATCCAGTGATGTTGTATATGTTCTTGCTGGTCACCGTCTGTAAAGGCTACAGTCAAGGTATATTTGCCTACTGTTAACAGAGGAAAACGAAAATCTGTTTTTATAACAACTTCACTTTTAGACTCGAAAGATGGTAATTCGCTGTTATACAGATAGTTGTTTACTGTAAACACACCTTTCCCAAGTTTGTCGTTTACTTTTAAACCTAAACCTGGAGAAACAATATTTTCATTAATTGTTAATTTAGCAAAAACAGTAACCCACTCTCCTCCTTGAACAATATCAGCTATTTGATCCGTATCTTTAAAGTACATCGCGACCCCTGTGATTACTGCTCCATACTCCCCGAACGATTCAAGCTTCTCAGTTTCAGCCCATTTGATATTATCTGGTAATAATTTATTGTTTTCTGTAGTTTTTTGTTTTGGAGCTAATTTGGGTTTACTTTTAGTTTGTTTTGATTTTGTTTCTAAACCATAAGTCATAAATCCTATATATTTCTTTACCACTTCAGATGATTCGCCAAGCTCACGCACACGTCCTTGATCTAACCACAATGTTTTGTTACAAAAACTAGTTATAGCTCCAGTGTTATGCGAAACAAGAATTACCGTACGTTTTTGGTCTATAAGGTCATCCATTGTCCTATAACATTTCTGTTTAAATCGCAGGTCTCCAACAGCAAGTACCTCGTCAAGTATCAAAATATCTGGCTCTACATGGCTTGCGACAGCAAAAGCAAGTCGTGAGCGCATTCCGCTTGAATATGTTTTAAGTGGCTGATATATAAACTGTCCGATATCTGCAAAGGCAAGGATTTCATCATATTTTTGTTCAATTTTCTTTTTTGTAAATCCGAGTATTGTTCCATAAAAATAGATGTTCTCAACGCCTGTTAGTTCAGGGTTAAATCCTGAGCCTAATTCGAGCAACGATATTACTCTGCCACTTGTCTCAAATGTTCCTGACGTGGGTGTCAATACTTTAGATAGTATTTTAAGTAGAGTTGATTTTCCGCTACCGTTTTGTCCAATTATTCCTAAAGAATCGCCTTTTTCGACCTCGAAACTTACGTCACGCAACGCATAGAAGTCGGTGTGATACGATTTTCGAAACGGACTTAAAGCCTCTTTCATTCTATCACGCGATGATTTATATAAGGGATAAACCTTAGTGAGCGAATTTACTTTTATTGCCTTTTTATGTTCTGTTGTATTTGACATTTTTTCTCTCTTCGATTATTATAAAACGTCAGCAAAATGCGGTTTTAAACGGGTAAAAATAATTGCTCCGCTGACAAACAATAATATGGCTATACTCCAAAAACAGATCATCTCCTGCGGATTTTCAAAAAACCATATTTTAAAAATTAATGACTCTCGATAACCGTTTATTACATAGTGTAATGGGTTTAAAGTTGCTAACAATTTTGCATTCCCTTTCAAACGCGTATAAGACCAAAGGATAGGAGTTAACCAAAATAGAAGTGTTAACAGAATATCTATTGCTTGCTTAATATCGCGCACAAAAACCATTATAGACGAAGTTAGCCAACCTATTCCTGTTACTAATATTACTGCACATAACATGTAATAAAAGAGTTGCAAGCAATACAAGTCAATTGGATATCCATGTATAGCTATTATTATTATAAGAACTAAAGTTAAAAACAGGTGTATAATAAAATTTGTAGTTATCTTAATAACAGGAATAATACCAAGCCTAAAGTGCATTTTTTTAATCAAGAAAGAGAACTCTATCAGCGAGTTAGCAGAACCTGAAATTGCATCTCGCATAAAAAACCAAGGTACCATTCCACAAATAAACCACGGTAAAAATGGTGTGCCGTCTGCCAAATCGCTTCCACGCAGTCCTATTGACACAACAAACCAGATTACAAGAATAATAGCCACCGGTTGTATAAATGCCCACGGCAATCCCAAATACGTAGCAAGATATTTTTTTTGAAAATCGCTAATAACTAGCTTTTTAATAATATATCTTTGCTGAAGTACTACTTTAAGAAAGTAATAAAAGTTCCTTATATATTTTATCATCTACAAACACCTAATTAACAGATCAATATTTCTCTAAGCAGCAAATTTATAACTTATACGACACTTTGGCAAAGTTTTGCATCAATTTCAGGGGTTGCCCTTATTCTTTTTTTAAATTAGACAACTTTTTGGTTACATTTTTATAACTTAGCGGTATATTTACTCAGTTATTCTTAATTTTTATAAAATATGTTACAAATTGATCTTGATGCGATATTTAAAGAAAAGAATCCTAAGTTGGCAAAACGGATACCAAAATTTGTAATGAACATTATCAAAAAGATTTTGCATGTAAAAGATATCAACAATCATTTGCGCAACAATGGTGATAGGAAAGGAATAGATAGCGTTCAATTTCTGATAGATAGCCTAAATGTGACGTATGAAGTCTTCGGTATTGAAAATCTTAAAAAAAATCATAGATATCAATTTGCAAGTAACCACCCACTAGGCGCTCTTGACGGCATTACTCTATTGGATGTTGTAAACGAGCATATTGGCGAGCCTCGGTTTTTAGTCAACGATTTATTATTAAAGTTAGAGATTTTTGACCCTCTTTTTATCCCTATCAACTCATACGGAACAACGTCAAAAGAGATTGCCAAAATTATAGATCAGACTTATGCTTCAAATTTACAGGTAATTGCATTTCCTTCGGGAATGGCATCTCGTAAAATAAAAGGAAAGATAATGGACCTTGAATGGAAGAAAAGTTTTGTACAAAAATCTATTGAACATGAACGAGATATTGTTCCAGTATTTTTCAAAGGACACAACTCAAACCGTTTTTACAGGATTGCAAATTGGAGAAAACGACTTGGCATAAAAGCCAATATAGAGATGTTTTTCTTGCCTGATGAGATGTTCAGACAAAACAATTCACACTTTAAAATATTTTTCGGAGAACCAATTTCATGGGAGGAGCTAAAAAACAGCGGTAATGTTAGACAATGGACAGAAGATATTAGAAAAATTGTATATTCATTAGAGAAATAACCTATCTGTTATTGTATATTTGTAACTTATTTTAATCTCTCTTATTGTTAACAAATAAGTATAAAATGGAAAAATTAATTGACCCAATTCCTGTGCATGTTATTGAGTCTGAGTTAACTCCAGATAAATTTGTAAGGAAAACGAATTACGGTAATAACGATATATATATATTCAACCACCACAATGCCCCTTATTTAACATTAGAAGTTGGTCGTTTACGCGAGTTAACATTTCGCAAAGCTGGTGGCGGCACCGGCAAAAGTTGCGATTTAGACAACTTCGATTTGCAAGATGTTCCTTATAATCAATTAATTGTATGGTCGCCAGAAGACAAGGTTATTGTTGGCGGTTATCGTTTCTTGATAGGCAGAAAAGCATCGATAGATGAGTTGGGAAACATTAGATTGGCAACGTACAAGTTATTTAATTTTTCGGACAAGTTTATAAAGGAGTATCTCCCCTATACTGTTGAATTAGGACGTTCGTTTGTTCATCCCGAATATCAATCTGGACAGTCATCACGAAAAAGTATTTTTGCTCTTGATAATCTTTGGGACGGCTTGGGAGCAATTGTTGTGGAGAACCCCGACATGCATTACTTCTTCGGAAAGGTTACCATGTACACTCACTACAACCAAGAAGCCCGCAACATACTGCTTTATTTCATTAAAAAGCATTTCCCCGACCCTGATAACCTGCTGACTCTGATAGAACCTCTTGAACTCAATTTTAATGTTCCAAAGTTAGAGAAGCTATTCCCTCACGATGACTACAGCGAAAATAAAAAAATACTTAACAGCGAATTACGCAAACTTGGCGAAAATGTTCCACCATTAATCAATGCCTATATGAACCTCTCTCCTACAATGCGCACTTTTGGAACATCAGTTAACCACGAGTTTGGAGATGTGGAAGAGACAGCTATTCTAATTGATATAAGGGATATATATAAGTCGAAGATTGATAGGCATATCAACACATACCGCAAGGGCAATTAGCAATTGAGTTAAAAGTTAAAAGTTAAAAGTTTATAAAGTTAAAAGCAGTTTACGATTAACAATAATATAATTGAATGTCAAGGTGTTGTAGAGGCGTCATATCATGGCGTCTCATATAAAGTGTGTTAGTGGTCACTTCGATGGTTATTAAGCTTGTGTTTCGAAAGACTCAACAACCATCGAAATGCAAGCTCAGTGACCGTTATACGTTGGCTGAGTTTATCGAAGCCAACACTGTAACTTTACCATCTCAGTGATTATCACTCTCGCCTAAATCTAAAATTTACACCCTAATACCGATTGGACACACACTATAGTCCAAACTTCGCTGTCGTTCTTTTGAACTATGTGTCTGTAACATTGGCATATACCATTGTAAAATTTTAAAAATATTGGACTATTTTAAAATTACAATTGGTATAACGTTCATTTTTAAAACTACCTGTTTTGAAATGTTCATTTCGGCTCCGCTCAATAAATAAGGAGGCGGGCGTTGAGCGAAGTCGAAACGCCTTTTGCAATTTGTAGCTAAGTCTTTTAATACATTGACAATCAATAAGCCCTTACATCTCTACCCTCAATATAATTAATAAAAGCAGTGTTTACGACTTTATTTCCTCCAGGAGTGGGATAATTACCAGTAAAATACCAGTCTCCTGTGTCATTTGGGCAAGCTTTATGCAAATTTTCAACGGTCTGATAAACTACTTTTACTTTAGATTTTATACCCGGTTGCAAAATACGAGCTATCTGTTCACTTATTTGTTCATCTGTGAAAGAATCATATAACTCCTTAACATAATTAACAATTTCATTTCTGTTTTTATGTTGCTGCTCTTTACACTTTCTGTATATTTCGTTTATTAGCGAACTATTTCCTGTGTCACGCAATAAGCTAATAACAGCCTGAAAGGCTATAAACTCTGTTAATTTTGCCATATCTATTCCGTAACAGTCTGGATATCTGATTTGTGGCGATGATGATACAACAATAATTTCGGCAGGCGAAAGTCTATCTAATATTTTAAGTATTGAACGTCTAAGCGTGGTTCCCCTAACAATACTGTCATCAATAATAACTAACCTGTCAACTCCCGGATTAATTGTTCCGTATGTTACGTCATAAACGTGCTCTACTAAGTCGTGGCGTCCGCTGTCATCTGCTATAAATGTGCGGAGTTTAACGTCTTTAATGGCTATTTTTTCGACACGTGGTCGGGTATTTATTATTGTGCGTAACTCATCGTTGCTAAGATTACCTCTTTTAGATATTATTTGTTCTATTTTTGACTCTAACATGTGTGATTCAATACCCTTTAACATTCCATAAAACGCTGTCTCAGCAGTATTTGGAATAAAACTAAAAACGGCATTGTCGGTATCATTATCTATAGCTTTTAAAATTTGCGGCGTTAGCAATTCTCCCAAAAGCTTTCTCTCTCTATAAATGTCTGCATCACTTCCGCGCGAGAAATAAATTCTCTCAAACGAACAGCTTTTGCGCTCTAAGGGTTTGTTGATCTCGGGCATAATGTATTCGCCTGATTTTTTTATTATTAAAGCATGCCCGGGCTTAATTTCACTAACTCTATCAGCAGATACATTCATTACCGTCTGGATAACGGATCTTTCAGATGCCACCACAATAAGCTCATCATCAGCATAGTAGCTTGCTGGTCTTATCCCGTTTGGATCACGCATAACGAAGGCATCACCGTGACCAACCATTCCTGCAATTACATATCCTCCGTCCCAATTTTCGCTTGCACGTTTTAGAACTGTTGTTAAATCAAGATTGTCTTCAATTAGCACTGATATTTCTTTTTTGTTGTATCCCTCTTTTTTATACTCTTCAATCATCCTTTCGTTCATCTGATCCAAGCGGTAACCAATCTTTTCGAGTATTGTTACCGTATCGCTATAATCTTTTGGATGTTGCCCGAAACTTAGAAGCTGTTCGAACATTTCATCGACATTTGTAAGATTAAAATTACCTGACAACACAAGGTTTTTTGTTTTCCAGTTGTTTTCGCGCAAAACGGG
>DAOOBP010000006.1:0-49254 GCA_035407925.1 Salinivirgaceae bacterium | reverse complement strand
CTGTTAGATAAAGGGTTAAAAATTGAATCGGTTAACGGATTAAAAACAGGATTTGTTTTGTCGCCCGAAGATGGTTCGTACAAAGTGAAGTTTGGAGAAGAAGAATTTATCGAGTATTTCCGTGAATTTTTACGTCCCCAAATCCAAAAGTTACTTTTTGATTGATATTCAATAGAAACTTGCGTATATCTAAGAACAACCGAGTGTAAAATCTACCGAATATATGCTTTTTAAAAACCAATATTACTATTTCATTGCAGGATTGCCCGATTTCGATTTCGACAGCATGAAACTTCCGTTTACTGTGGAGGAGTTCAAGGTTATGTTAGAAGATGAAATTAAGGCGAAAGATATGCGGTTGCTCGATAAATATTTTTTAAAATTCGACAACGACAATCTTCTCTCTTTTTTGAAAAACAAGGAGATCGAGCAAAATTCAATGGGAAATATCTCCCGAGAGGAGTTGGAGGAGACCCTAAGCCAGATTAAAGAGGATTTACCACTGAAAAACAGCAAGATTCCCGCCTATTACGAAGTGTTTATGCGAGCGTGGTTAGACGAGGAGGCTCACAACGAGAACAAACAGTGGGAAGACCTGCTTTCGTCTCTCTACATGGATTACGGTATTGAGGTAAAAAACTCGCTAATGTCGCGTTGGTACGAGCTGAATTTGAATATTGGCAACCTTTTATCGGCGATTTTTGCAAGAAAATATGGGTTAGATGTTTCGCAGGTGGTTGTGGGCAATAATCATGTTGCAAAAATCATTCGGGAAAATTCTAATATGCGTGATTTTGGATTAAGTCAGGAATTAGAAATATATGATACTGTTGTTCGTCTCTCCGAAGAGGAGGAGGTATATGAACGCGAACGTAAAATAGATAAATTTCGTTGGGATTGGGTAGAGGAGAATACTGTGTTCGATTATTTCAATATCGAATATATTTTCGCCTATTTGTGTAAACTTCAGATTTTGGAACGTTGGGTAAAACTCAATGCCGAAGAGGGCGAACATATTTTCCGCGAATTAATCGACAATTTGAAGAGTGATGTAACAATCCCTGAAGAGTAATTAATTGATATAAAAACAATTGGCACAATAAATATATTATGACAAAAGGAAAAGTAAAGGGAATTATCTCTAACCTTGTAATCGTGGAAGTTGATGCTCCCGTTGCCCAAAACGAAATAGCTTATATAGACTTAGATGGCGTTAAGCTGATGGCGGAAGTAATCAAAGTTGATGGTAAAAACGTATACATTCAGGTTTTTGAAAGCACTCGTGGGCTGAAAGTGGGTATGGAGGTAGATTTTCAAGGACATATGCTTGAAGCGATGCTCGGACCCGGACTTTTGGAGAAAAAGTTGGACGGACTTTCGCACGACCTCGACAAAATGGAGGGTGTTTTCCTAAAACGTGGACAATACACGCCTTCACTCGACGAAAAAAGATTGTGGAAGTTTAAGCCCATAGCCAAAGCTGGCGATAAGGTTTCCGCTGCATCGTGGTTGGGCGAGGTTGACGAGAACTATCAACCGCACAAAATAATGGTGCCATTTACAATGACCGAAGAGTACATCGTTAAAAGTGTTGTTTCTGAGGGAGAATATACTGTTTATCAGACAATTGCAGTAATCGTTGATAAAAACGGAAAAGAGCACGAAATAAATATGGTTCAAAAGTGGCCCGTGAAAGTCCCGATGACGTTGTATAAAGAGAAGCCACGCCCATACAGATTGTTAGAAACAGGTGTTCGTTCAATCGACACGTTGAACCCGATTGTTGAGGGCGGAACAGGATTTATCCCTGGTGCTTTCGGAACAGGAAAAACAGTTCTGCAACACGCTATCTCGAAACAGGCTGAGGCTGATATAGTTATTATTGCGGCTTGCGGTGAGCGTGCCAACGAGGTTGTGGAGATTTTTACCGAGTTCCCCGAATTGGACGACCCACACACTGGAAGAAAGTTGATGGAGCGAACCATTATCATTGCAAACACTTCGAATATGCCCGTTGCAGCACGTGAGGCATCGGTTTATACGGCTATGACAATTGGCGAATATTATCGTGCTATGGGATTGAAAGTGCTGTTGATGGCTGACTCGACATCGCGTTGGGCGCAAGCGTTACGCGAGATGAGTAACCGTTTGGAAGAACTTCCGGGTCCCGATGCTTTCCCAATGGATATTTCGGCAATTATTTCAAACTTCTACGGACGCGCAGGACATGTTAAGTTGAACAACGGACACGAGGGTTCAATTACCTTTATCGGAACAGTTTCGCCGGCTGGCGGTAACCTGAAAGAGCCTGTAACAGAGAACACTAAAAAGGTTGCACGTTGTTTCTACGCCCTCGAACAAGACAGAGCCGACAGAAAACGCTATCCAGCTATCAACCCAATTGAATCTTATTCAAAATATCTTGAATACCCTGAATTTGAGGAGTTTATATCAAAAGAAATTTCTGATGATTGGACTTCAAAAGTGAACGATATAAAAACCCGTTTGCTACGAGGTAAAGAGATTGCAGAGCAGATCAACATCTTGGGAGATGACGGTGTATTAACCGAGTATCACGTTACTTTCTGGAAATCAGAATTAATTGATTTCGTGATTTTGCAACAAGATGCTTTTGACGATATCGATGCGGTAACACCAATAGAGCGTCAAAAATATATTTTAGACATGGTAATAGATATTTGTCGTACCGATTTTGAATTCGACAATTTCGTTGAGGTTGCTGATTACTTCAAAGAGGTGATAAACATCTGTCGTCAAATGAATTACTCTGAGTTTATGTCGGATAAATTCAACGAATATCGCGCAGAATTGGATAAATTAATTAAAACCAAACATCAGGAAAATTAAAAACTTAACCTCGGCTGTCTGCTTATCAGCTAACAGCCAATAATTAAAACAGTTATGGCTAAAGCATTTCAGAAAATATATACGAAAATAACCCAAATCACAAAGGCTACGTGTTCAGTAAAAGCTACGAATGTGGGCTACGACGAGTTGGCAACCGTGCAAGGACGTTTAGCGCAAGTAGTTAAAATTATTGACGATGAGGTTACGTTGCAGATTTTTGAAGGAACCGAAGGTATCCCCACCAATGCTGAGGTTATTTTCCTTGGTAAAGCTCCTTCGTTGAAAGTTAGCGACCAACTTGCAGGACGTTTTTTCAATGCTTATGGCGACCCGATTGACGGCGGACCTGTTCCCGAAGGAGAGGAGCGACAAATTGGAGGACCATCAGTAAACCCTGTTCGCAGGAAACAGCCGTCTGAGCTTATTGCTACTGGTATTGCAGGTATCGACCTGAACAACACGTTAGTATCAGGACAAAAAATCCCTTTCTTTGCCGACCCTGACCAACCTTTCAATCAGGTTATGGCAACGGTTGCGTTACGCGCTAAAGCAGATAAGATTATCCTCGGTGGAATGGGAATGACCAACGACGACTACCTCTATTACAAAAACGTGTTTAGTAATGCTGGTGCGCTCGACCGTATCATTATTTTTATGAACACCACCGAAGACCCTGCTGTTGAGCGTTTGCTCGTTCCCGATATGGCGTTAACGGCTGCCGAATATTTTGCAGTGGATAAAAACGAAAACGTGTTGGTGCTTCTGTCCGATATGACTTCATACTCCGATGCGTTGGCGATTGTTTCAAACCGTATGGATCAAATCCCCTCGAAAGATTCAATGCCGGGTTCGTTATATTCTGATTTGGCGAAGATTTACGAAAAAGCGGCTCAATTCCCCGATGGTGGCTCGATTACCATTATCGCTGTAACAACGCTTTCGGGCGGAGATATTACACACGCAGTGCCCGACAACACGGGCTATATCACTGAGGGACAGCTGTTTTTGCGACAAGATACCACAATCGGTAAAGTTATTGTTGACCCGTTTCGTTCGCTATCGCGTTTGAAACAGTTGGTTCAAGGTAAGAAAACGCGTGAAGACCACCCACAAGTGATGAACGCAGCTGTCCGCCTATATGCTGATGCCGCAAACGCGCGAACAAAACTCGAAAACGGTTTCGACCTTACCGACTATGACCAAAGAGCGTTGGATTTCGCGAAAGATTATTCAGAGTATCTTCTTGCAATTGACGTAAACTTAGATACCGTAGAAATGTTAGACACAACATGGGGACTATTCTCTAAGCATTTTAGACCGCAAGAGGTTAACATGAGAATGGAGTTGGTAGAACGATATTGGAAAAAGTAAAACGATTATGATAACCAACAGTAAATCAATTTACTGACAAGATATATGGCGATAAAATTTCAATATAATAAAACTTCACGTCAACAGTTGGAAAAGCAACTGGGGATACGTGAGCGCGCGCTTCCCACGCTGCAAAGCAAAGAAACGGCGTTGCGTGTTGAAGTTAAAAAAGCGCGAAACGAAATAGAGGTGTTGGACAAAGAGTTAGAGAAACAGATTCAATCATACGACAAAATGATGGGAATGTGGGTAGAGTTTGACCCCACTCTGCTTCGCGTAAAAGACGTGCAACTTTCAAAAAAGAAAATCGCCGGAGTAGTAATCCCAATGCTTGACAGGGTTGATTTTGAACTGAAACCCTTTAGCGTGTTCAATCAACCAAAATGGTATTTAGATGGTGTAAAAACCCTTGAAACACTTGCCGAAGCAGGAATAAGAAGAGATTTCCATGCCTTGAAAGTGGAACGACTTGATTATGCCAGAAAAAAAACTACTCAAAAAGTTAACCTTTTTGAAAAGGTACAAATACCTGGTTATAAAGATGCTATCTTAAAAATTAAGCGATATTTGGAGGACGAGGAGAACCTCTCTAAAGCTTCGCAAAAAATTATGCGTGCCAGATTAGAGAAAAAGAGAGAAAAAGAAGAGGAGGAGAGTGTATGTTAGCAAAAATGAAAAAGTTCACTTTTCTTGCCTATCACAAGGATTATGAGATATTTCTTCAAGATTTGCGTGAGTTGGGATTAATCCACGTTGACGGAGCCGACAAGGTGATTGAAGACGATGAATTAAATCAATACTTCTTGACATTAAAGCAGTTACGCGAATCAAAAAAGACACTTCAAAAACAGTTAGATAAAAAAGAGGAGATAGCTTACAATGTAGCCGACTTGGAATTGGGAAAAACTATTCCCGAAAAGATTGACGCTATCCAAACACAAATATCAACTTACACTCAACAACTGCAAGTAAGCACTAAAGAGCGTGACGCTCTAAAACCTTGGGGTAATTTTGAGCCTGAAGGTGTAGATCGGTTGGAAAAAGCTGGATATAATATTAGTTTCTTTATTGTTCCTGATAATCAATATAATCCCGAATGGGAAACGCTGTATGACGCTATCATAATTAATAGAGAAACTTCAAGAACCTATTTTATAACGATTACAAAAGAGAGCAATATTGCCGACAAAATAAATTTAGAGGCAATCAAAATGCCCGATGTCTCGCTAACCAAGCTCAATCAGCTAATCCAAGAGCTTCGTGGAAAAGTTGAGGAGCAAGGCGCAAAACTAAAGGAGTTGGCGAAAGATATCCCATCGTTAGACGCTGTAGTAGCCGATTTGGAGCAAAAGATAAAATATACCAAAGTTAAGCGCACAACTACCTCATTAGCAGACGATAAGCTAATGATGTTACAAGGCTGGGCGCCCGTGGATAACGAAAAAGAGATTACCAACTATTTGGATTCTAAGGCTGTTTATTACCAAACATCAGAGCCAGAGCCAGAAGACGATGTACCTATTAAGTTCAAAAACAACAAGTTCGCACGACTTTTTGAGCCGATAGCCGAGCTTTATATGTTGCCAAAATATAACGAAATAGACTTAACGCCTTATTTTGCACCATTTTATATGTTTTTCTTCGGATTATCGTTGGGAGACATCGGATACGGACTATTCCTTGTGCTTGTAGCAGGCTTGGCTAAGTTTTTAATGAGAGGCAAGTTAGATATGTCTATGAGAGGCATTTTGTCTTTGGTGCAAGTTTTAGGAGCCTCTACCATGGTGGCGGGTATGTTAACCGGAGGGTTTTTCGGTTTCTCAATATATGAACTTGATTGGTCTATTGCGCAAGCGTTAAAGGATAAGGTATTTTTCGATAATAACCAAATGTTTATTCTCTCGCTTGTGTTAGGGGTAATTCAAATTCTGTTTGGTATGGTTATGAAAGTTGCCAATCGTATTAAGCAACAGGGATTTGTGTACTCGCTATCTACAATTGGATGGCTTGTCTTTTTATTAAGTTGCATTTTTGGTGCGCTTTATCCTGATGTAATGCCGTTGTTTGGATTGGCACATCTTATTATCATTGCGCCAGCACTTATTCTTATTTTCTTTTTGAATACGCCCGGTAAAAATCCGTTCCTTAATTTTGGACTTGGATTGTGGGATTCGTACAATATGGCAACCGGCTTATTGGGCGATGTGTTGTCGTATGTTCGCTTGTTTGCGCTCGGTCTTTCGGGAGGAATTCTTGCGAGTGTCTTTAACAGCTTAGCAGCTGGAATGAGTCCCGACAATGCTGTATTAAAGCCAATTGTGTATGTTTTGATATTCCTTATTGGACACGCTATCAATATATTTATGAACGTATTGGGAGCGATTGTGCACCCCGTCCGTCTAACTTTTGTGGAGTTTTATAAAAACGCTGAGTTCGAGGGAGGAGGGAAAAAATATAACCCGTTTAGG
The DNA here is from genome assembly GCA_035407925.1 of Salinivirgaceae bacterium. Taxonomy (GTDB): domain Bacteria; phylum Bacteroidota; class Bacteroidia; order Bacteroidales; family Salinivirgaceae; genus JAAYQU01. The sequence continues at coordinate 42,547 of DAOOBP010000006.1, read as the reverse complement.
AAATAAAAATTACGAGTTACGAATTACGAATTACGAGTTACGAGTTACGAGTTACGAATTATGAATAATTAAAAAAGAAACAAGGAGCACGTTTCGACAAGCTCAACAATCAAAGGTACAAGGAGCAAGGTACAAGATATATTACTAACTTTATAAACTTTACTAACATTTAACTTTACAAATTTTATAAACTTTTAACTTTTAACTAATTAAATCAATAACACTATAATTTTAAGAACAATTTATGGAAACTAATTTATTTATTGCCTATATTGGCATTGCTATTATGTTGGCACTCACAGGAATTGGAAGCGCTTATGGGGTTACTATTGTAGGAAATGCTGCTATCGGAGCAGCAAAGAAAGTTGACGGAAAGTTTGGTAACTTTTTGGTTCTAACCGCTCTTCCCGGTACCCAGGGATTGTACGGTTTTGCGGGATACTTTATGTTCCAGAACATTTTTAACGTGCTTACACCCGAAATCACTTTCTTTCAAGCTATGGCTACGCTTGCAGCTGGGTTAACCTTAGGTTTTGTTGGTTTGCTATCAGCTATCCGTCAAGGGCAAGTTTGTGCTAATGGTGTTGTCTCTATCGGACAAGGACACGACGCTTTCGGTAATACCCTTATTTTGGCGGTATTCCCCGAGCTTTACGCTATCGTGGCACTTGCAGCTACTTTCTTAATTGGAAGCGCTATTGTTTAACAGACATAATGTGTATTATCATAAAGGGCTGTTCTTTTTTGAAAAAAGAGATAGCCTTTTTGACTTTGTTGGTGGTAGTATAACCTTTTGAAACAAAGAGGCTGTATCCCGAGGAGTTAATGTTTTTTAGAAAACGCTTTCGATAATAAAAACTTTGCTATACCTTCGAGTTTTCATTAAGTTAGATCTGAAGTTATAGTATCTCATTGAATGCAATAGTAGATATCAATTGCAAAGAATTAAAACGAACCAACCCAAGAATATTATATTATTTATAAATGAATAAAAACAAACAACTTATTTATATAGCGATATCGGGTTTTATAACCGGACTAATCTCTCAGTACAACTGGCTTAGTGAAACTTTATTAATTGAAGGAATAGTAAAAGCAACTACAGCCAATTTCCCACGCTTGATTATTGGGGCTTTAGTAGGAGCAATTGCATTTCTTGTTATTTATTGCTGTGCCACTTTTATATTAGGCAAAACAAATATAAAACATGTAGATAAAATTAAAAAACATGTTTACGGTATTCTCTCAAGCTTTATATTTCTTTTATCATACTTGTGTTTTAAACCTTCGAGTGATGTTTTAATCGTTCTAATTGTTGGTATTGTAATAATTTATCCTATTTACGTCTATTTCTCAAACAGGATTGATGTTTTTAAAGATTATTTGAAGCAACTAACTTTTTTGTTGTTACTAATAGTAGTTATTCAGTTATTTAATGAATTGTCGTCTGCTCTCTTTTCTGCGACAGAAAATTACTACTTTTACACTGTACTGATACCATCATCACTAATATGTTTGGTTATTCCTGCCCTGTTTCCGAGGATAATAAAACCTTACACTATTTTGGTTTTAGCTATTTTCTTTTTAGCAGCTACAATAAGCGTTGCACATATAATTACTTATGGTGCAAAAATGCCTGAAAGCGCATATTATGCGATATGGGAAACAAGTACAATTGAGGCAACCGACTATGTAAAACAATATCTAAATCTAAGACTGATATTAGTTTTGGTTGTTTTATTATTGATATGCACAGCCTGCATAGTTCCTTTATTCCGTATCAAATATAAAAAAACACCCATTGTGGGTAAAATAGTGTTGTCTCTAATATTATTTATATTACCTTACCATTTAAAATTATCTGAAAATATTCTGCCTAACAAGTTTATAAACAGCTATTTACAGTATAAAAGCGAATTTAATATTTTCAAAGAAGAGATTGAAAAAAGAAAAAGTGTATTAAACAAAGATCACTATAAAATTGATTGCAAGTCAGATTCAGCATTGACTGTAGTTGTTGTTATCGGCGAATCGGCATCTAAGTATCATCAAGGGCTTTATGGATATTCAAGACAAACAAATCCATTACTAAATGCAATTCGAGATCAGCTTTATATTTTTGATAGTGTAATAAGTCCGCATTCACACACAAATCCCACACTATCTAAAGTCTTGAGTTTTGCCAATCATGAAGATATGGAGCCTTTGTATAAAAAGCAAACTATGGTTGAGTATATGAAAAACGCAGGGTTCAAGACCTTTTGGCTCTCTAATCAAGAATTTACAGACCAATATACAACCATCTCAACTTCAATTGCAGTTGAGTCTGACTGGTATTTTTTCACATTCGACAAAAGTAATCCACTTATAAGCTACGATGAGAATCTATTAAAACCATTTGATATCGCTTTAGAAGACAGGGCGGACAAAAAGTTTATAATATTACACTTAATGGGGAGTCATTCTGACAAAGCAACAAGATATCCTGAGCAGTTTAATATTTATACAACAGATGACAGTATAGTTAAGCAAGAGTTTCACAGACCGTGGCCACTAAGCGTTGTAAATGCACACGACAATTCGGTTGTATATAACGACTGGCTGTTACGCGAAATTATAGAAAGACTAAGAGATAAAAACATAAATTGCTGTATGCTGTATTTCCCTGATCATGGAGAGGAAATATTTGACTATCGTGATTTTTGGGGTCATGCCGAAGCAAACGCATCTATTTATATGTTTGATATTCCATTTATTCTATGGCTTTCTGACGATTATAAAGTATTCAACAAATCATTGGTAAACGATCTGCCTAATTATTTGACACGCCGCTACCAAACAGACGATGTAATTCATAGCATAATAGATTTAACAAAATGCTACGGTGAAGATTTTGAACCTGAAAGAAGTATTTTTAATAAGGCATTTAAGCCAAGAAAGCGGATTATTGGAGACTATGACTACGACGAGATGATCAAAACAATGAAAAGCATTGATGAGTATATAGCTAAGTGATGAATAGTTTATTAAGTCTTTTCCAAATAAAACAACATTATTGTTTTTAATGAAATTTGTGGTTATACATCAAGTTTAAAATATTGATGTTTTATTTAAAAATAAATGTATTTTTGTAATGTAGTCGAATTATAAATGCTATATGATGAATAGAATCACTTTAATTATTGTTGTTTTATCTTTTCTGTTTTCAGGCGGACTTTGTGCTCAATCGTTTGTTCAAACAGGAAAGGCTTCGTTTTATGCAAATAAATTTGAGAATAAAACAACCGCTTCTGGAGAAAAATATCAACATTCGTTGCTAACTGCAGCACATAAAACATTGCCATTTGGGACTATGGTAAAAGTTACAAATATTTCTAATGGCAAAACAGTAACGGTTAAAATAAACGATAGAGGTCCTTTTGTTGAGGATAGGATAATTGATGTTTCTAAATCAGCAGCAATTGAACTTGATTTTGTTAACGAAGGAATTACAGAAGTAAGAATAGAAGCTGTTGAAAATCAGGAAACAATCGACAGCAGGACGGATACAGAGGAGGAAAGTTTGTCAACAGCCGATATCGGTACCGAAAATGATACTTCAGAGTTCAACACGACATCATCTTCTCAAAAAGAGAGTGTATCGGAACAAAAGAGCGTGATTGCACCACAGGTTTCAACAGCATATTATCAATTGAGCGCCGAAAGAACTATACCTAAAGGTTTTGGTGTTCAGATAGCCAGCTATCAAGAGTCGGTTAATCTTATTGAACGAGTGTCATCAGTCGCAAACGAATTAAAACAGAAAGTTACTATACAAATTGTAAATTCAAATGGTACAAGAATTTACAGACTTATAGTTGGAGAATTTGACACACGTGCTAAAGCAGAGTTTTTTAAGGATTCAATTAAACCAAATTATCAGGGATTTGTTGTGACTTTTTAGAAATTAGAGGGTGCGGTGCACTTGGTCACTAAGCTTGTATTTCGACAAGCTCAATAACCGTCATAGTAACCGTCGTAAGTCTCTTATGGTGGCTTCGATAAACTCAGCCACCGTGTTACGGTCACAGAGCTTGTATTTCGACAAGCTCAATAACCGTCGAAGTGACCTTCACAAGTCTCTCGTGGTGGCTTCTATGGTTGTTGAATCCATATTTCGATAAACTCAATAACCGTCGAAATATAAACTCAGCCACCGTTTTGCAAAAGAGGCAAGCGTTTTTCTCGCTTACCTCTTTCTCAAATTTTAAACTATTAAAAAAAATATTTCTCTTAGCCTAAAAATGCTAATAGAACTCCTGCTGCAACGGCGCTTCCAATTACTCCTGCAACGTTTGGACCCATAGCATGAACCAACAAATAATTCGATTTGTCGTACTCTTGACCAAGAACATGCGATACACGTGCAGCTATTGGAACAGCTGAAACTCCAGCGTTTCCAATAAGCGGGTTAATCTTGCGACCCTCTTTCAAAAACAAGTTCATGACTTTTACAAAAAGAACTCCTGCTGATGTTGCAATGATAAATGCGCATGCACCCAAAATAAAAATGAAAATTGATTTAGCTGTCAAGAAAGTTGACGCTTGGGTTGATGCCCCAACAGTTAGCCCAACTAAAATAGTTGCAATATTGATGAGTGGACCACCTGCTGTATCAGAGAGTCGTTTTGTTACTGTACTCTCTTTAAGTAAGTTTCCGAAGAACAGCATACCTAAAAGAGGCAGGGCAGATGGAACAATAAAACTGGTAAGCAACATACCAAATATTGGGAAAAGAATTTTTTCAAGTTTAGATACTTGTCGTAGAGGCTTCATTCTAATAAGTCGCTCTTTTTTTGTTGTAAACAACCTCATGATTGGAGGCTGAATAACAGGCACTAAAGCCATGTAAGAGTATGCAGAAACTGCGATTGCTCCCATAAGTTCGGGCGCAAGTCTTGACGATAGGAATATAGCCGTTGGTCCATCTGCACCACCGATTATACCAATTGCTCCAGACTCCATAGGTGTGAACCCGAAACCTAAAGCAGCCATGTAGGCGCCAAAGATACCAAACTGTGCCGCTGCACCAACGAGCAGTAGCTTTGGATTTGCTATAAGAGCGCCAAAATCAGTCAGCGCGCCAATTCCAAGAAAAATCAGGGGTGGATATACTCCTTTAGAAACGCCAAAATAGAGATAGTTCAAAACAGAACCCTCTTCGTAAATTCCAACATCAAATCCGGGTGCAAAAGGAATGTTTCCTATAATCATACCAAATCCAATTGGTATAAGCAAAAGAGGTTCATACTCCTTTTTAATTGCCAGATAGATGAAGAATAGAGCTACAAGAATCATGATTCCATTTCCTAGTTGGAAGTTATAGAATCCTGTGGCATACCAAAATTGTTTGAGGTTGTCAGCCAGAAATGAGAAAAAATCGTTTGATTGTGTCATAGCTTTATCCGATTGTTAAAAGTACATCTCCCTCAAGAACAGAGTCACCCCTGTTAACTTTTATATTAATAATTTTTCCGTCTCTATGCGCTTCGATGCTGTTTTCCATTTTCATAGCTTCAAGCACAATCAGTTTTTCTCCTGCTTTCACTGTGTCGCCTACCGCAACAACGATATCAAGAATTGTGCCTGGTAGTGGTGTTTTCAACGGACTGGCACCACTTGATGCTGGTGTACTTGAGGCAATTACATCTTGTTGATGTTGTTGTATTGCAGGGGCTTTATGCACAGGGCGTCTTTGTTGTAATGGTATCTCCATTTCAACGTTGTATAGAGTACCATTAACTTCGACCGAGGCAATGTTGTCTTTAACATTGATAATTTGGACTTTATAGTCGTTGTCGTTTATTTTGAACTTAAAATCTTTCATATCTATATAATTTTTTCAGTTTAAGGTCATATGGAACTCACATGCAATACAGTTAAAAGTTAAAAGTAGAAATTTATATTTCCTTTCACCTTGTACCTTTATAAAAGGTTGGCATGCTCGTTTCATTTTTATTGATATTGATTATTGTTTTGATATTGTTTTATTACCTGTTGCGTTTTAGCTCTGGCGTTTTTGTGAGGTTGTGAATCTTAGAACTCCATGGTGAATACAATTTTGATGCGCGTTTAATTGTTATGATTTCAGACTCAAGGTCATGTTGATTCTCTTTGTAGAAATGAAGAGCAGCAGAAATTGCAACAATTACTTCACCAGAGATTTGTTCTTCTCCGGTTTCTGCTGCAACAGAGCCTTCTACCTTGGTATCTTTTTTCCTGCGCAGTTTGAATTTTCCTTGATTTACATTTCCAATAAATTCAAAAATGCGATAAAGTACCCAAAGTGGGATAAACACAGCTATCATGGCTATAATCGTCATAATAACTCCGTAGGGGTCAAGCTTTGCAAAGGTTTCATTTGCTGTAGCTTTATTATCAAAAATATCGTTTGTTGCACTCGGTGTTGTAATATCACTAATTTGCCAATTGCCAACTCCGTCAGGTTTTCTGCAATATGTTGTGTTCGGTTGCAAAGCAGGAAGTGTCACGCTATCAATTAGTGTTCTTCCATCTGAGCTAAAAAGCGCTATAAACTTTTTAGTTTCAAGAGTGAAGTTTAGGTGTTGAGTTCCGTGCTGTGTTACTCCATCAGCGAAAAAGAGCATGAATTGTCTTTTGGGAATTACCGTTACAGGGTCTCCTTCCGGAATACGATACATTTTTGGATTATTGATGTCGTTTGTTAAGTAACAGTTAGCAATATTTACATCATTATATCCAAGGTTCATTATCTCAATCCACACACTACGGTTTCCAAATTTGTCAACGTAGTTGTCGGTGTTTTCCAACATAACTTCGTTGATACGCAAATCTTCGATTGATTGAGCGATAGAAGTATTGAAACAGACAAAGGTTAGGATTGTTGCTACCAGAATGCTATAAAAATTCTTTTTCATCATTTTACAGAGTTTTACAATGGTAGGTTAGAGTGTTTTTTCGGTGGATTACTTGCCCTTTTTGTTGCAAGCGATTGAAGAGCCCTAATTACTCTAAAACGTGTGTTTCTGGGTTCAATCACGTCATCAATATATCCATATTTTGCAGCAACATAGGGATTTGCAAACTTATCTATATACTCTTTCTCTTTTTCCTCAAGAAACTTATTTTTTTCAGCCTCATCTTCTATTTTTTTCAGCTCAGAACTGTATAGTACCTCTATTGCTCCCTTAGGTCCCATTACTGCAATTTCGGCTGTGGGCCAAGCGTAGTTTAGGTCGCCTCTTAGGTGTTTTGAACTCATCACGTCATAAGCGCCACCGTAGGCTTTGCGAAGAATCACTGTAACCTTTGGAACAGTTGCTTCGCCGTATGCGAAGAGCAGTTTTGCGCCATTAATGATTATTCCGTTGTACTCTTGTCCAGTACCAGGCAAAAATCCTGGAACATCAACCAAAGTAACCAGGGGAATATTGAATGCATCGCAGAAACGAACAAATCTTGCTGCTTTTCGCGAAGCATTTATATCAAGCACACCTGCCAAAATTTTTGGTTGATTTGCAACTAATCCAACTGACTGACCGTCGAAACGAGCAAAACCTGTAACGATATTTTGTGCATAGTTTGCTTGTACTTCAAGACATTCGCCATTGTCCACAATCGCTCTAATCACATCTTTCACATCGTAAGGTATGTTTGGTTGATCGGGTATGATAAAGTTGAGAGAATCTTCAAGTCGGTCAATAGGGTCATCAGTTGGCACAATTGGAGCCTCCTCCATATTGTTTTGTGGCAAATAAGTAAGTAATTTACGTAATAATTGGATCCCTTTTTCTTCGTCTTCAACTGAGAAGTGAGCAACACCCGATTTTGATGAGTGAATTGACGCACCGCCCAACTCTTCTAATGTAACTGTTTCGCCAGTAACTGTTTTTACAACTTTGGGTCCGGTAACAAACATATAGCTTGTATCCTTCGACATTACTATAAAGTCAGTTAATGCGGGTGAATATACTGCCCCTCCTGCGCATGGACCAAAGATTGCAGAAATTTGCGGAATAACGCCTGATGCCAAAATATTACGTTGAAAAATTTCAGCGTAACCTGCTAATGACAGAACACCCTCTTGAATACGTGCACCTCCAGAGTCGTTGATACCTATTACTGGAGCGCCTACTTTCATGGCTGTATCCATAATTTTGCAAACTTTTTGAGCAAATGTTTCAGAAAGTGAACCTCCAAACACGGTGAAGTCTTGTGAAAACACGTAAACAAGTCGTCCTTCGATAGTTCCGTATCCTGTGACAACGCCGTCTGAGAAATAGTGTTCGTTCTCTATGCCGAAGTCGGTGCAACGGTGCGTCACGAACATATCCATCTCTTCAAAGCTGCCTTCATCAAGCAAAAGCTCAATTCGTTCACGTGCAGTGAGTTTTCCCTTTTTGTGTTGCGAGGCAATGCGCCTTTCTCCACCGCCGAGTTTAGCTTCTACTCGCAAGTCAATTAATCTTTTTACTTTATCTCTATTTGTCATTTGTTGAAAAAATTAATAATTAAATTTTGTTATTATAATAAATACAGTTTAGGTCTTATAGAACAAAGCAATTAAACGATTTGAAACAGTTTCACTTACTGCAAAATTCGGTTAATACACCGTATGTTGATTTTGGGTGTAGAAAACCAATGTTTAAATTTTCTGCTCCTTTGCGACCTTTTTTGTCAATAAGGTTGATGCCCATCTCTTCGGCTTCTTTGAGCGCAGCATTCACATCGTCAACGGCAAAAGCTATGTGATGAATGCCTTCTCCTTTTTTTTCAACAAACTTACCAATCGGTCCTTCGGGATCTGTTGATTCTAATAGTTCAATTTTTGTTTGACCAACTTTGAAGAAAGCAGTTTTTACTTTTTGTTCCTTCACTTCTTCAATTGCATAGCATTCTTGTCCAAGAAATTTAGCAAAAAATGGAATAGCATCGTCAAGGTTTTTAACGGCAATACCAATGTGTTCAATGTGCGAGGGTTTCATATTATATAAATTTATTAGGTTTAAATACATTCACAAGTATATGGCTTATGCTATGAGTTTTGTTTAAAAATATATGTTATTTTACTCTTTTTTTCGCAAAGGTAGTTAACCCTTTTGTGTTTAACGAATTATTTAAAGGGAAAAAAGTATTTTATTTCACAACAATATGATATAAATCATTTTTTACTTTAAAACGAATTGTTGATGATTTTTGTGTCGATATTATTTTAATCTAAAAAACTGTTTAATCAATGAACTTTCAAGTTTTTTGTTGTTGTAGCGACTCATAAATGAGTAGATTATTATAGCAGACATTACTCCAATTAACGAGCCAATTGTGATATCAATCATAAAATGTTGTGAGAGATACATTCTTGAGTATCCTACAAGCATTGCTATGGTCAAAAAAACTATTTTTAACCATCTTTTTTTTACCAAAAATATGAACACAAAAAACATGGCAAAAGCGCTTGCCGTATGACCCGATGGAAAACTGTAGTAATTTGCTATTTTTACTCCTTCAACAAGTCTTAGAGAGTGTTCAGGAAAGGCTTCGAAGTAGAGATTAGGACGTAGAGAGTTGGTAAAGAGTAAATTTTTTAATAATTGTACAGCAATTCCTGATACACTAAATGCTAATGCTTGTGTAATTGCAGTTTTGTATTTGTAAAGTAAAAGCAGCAGACAGAAAGATACTACAAAAAAACCATCTCCTAAAATTGTAATATATCTAAAAATAAAATCGAGAGTTTCATTAGAATTTCTGTTAACAAACAGGTGTATGTGAACTTTATCGAACGATAATAGAATAAATATTGTCGATAAAAATACCAATAAATATGCAGTGAGTATAAATCGTTCGTTTTTAATCAAATTTTTCATAATCAAACTAAGTCCACGCAATAACAGAAAAAGTTATTTGCTTGTTATCAAACAATTGTTTTTCAGACAGTTTTTATAATACGCATTAAAACTCTTAAACACCCTTATAAAAGTGTGCAAAGTGAGTTTTATTATATCAAGATTCTCAGTTAGATAACAACCAAATGTTGTCTATCTGTAACTTTTTCGCAATATCTGCATTTTAAAGCTACTTTTTCCTTATCAATAACTGTAAATTTCGTAACTACGGCTTCGTTATTCGTTATGCACTTCGGGTTAACACATTTAGCAATTCCGATTATCTCTTCTGGAACTTCAACAACCCACTTTTCTGTAACAGCATAATCGTGAATAATATTTAATTTAGCTTGTGGTGCAACCAATGCAATGCGGTTTATTTCATCAACTTCGAAAAACTTGCCTTCAATTTTTATAATTGCTTTTCTACCCAATTTCTTGCTTAACATATTGGTTCCAAATGTCATTTGGGTATTTATTTTATCGAGTTTCAAAATAGAGATAACATCGAAAAGTTGGTTGGCTGGAATATGATCAATTACAGTTCCCTCTTTTATGGCGCTTACGCTTAATGTTTTGTCTTTCATTAGTTTATAAAGTTAAAAGTTAATGTTAATTATTTAACACCCAATATTTTAGATATAATAGCTTGGCGAGTAAATACGCCATTAAGAGCTTGATGGAAATAGTACGCTTTGGGATTTGTATCCACATCGGTACTAATTTCGTTAACTCTTGGCAGAGGGTGTAAAATCTTCATATTATCTTTTGTATTCTGTAGCATCGAGTTTTTTAGTACATAAGCATTTTTTACCTTTTCGTACTCAATTGGGTCTGAAAAACGCTCTTTTTGAACCCTTGTCATATAAATAATATCAGAATAATGTAGTGCATCTTCCAATTCTGTGTGCTCATAATACTTTAATCCCTTGTTGTCTAAGAATACCTTATATTCTAGCGGGATTCTAAGTTCGTCTGGCGAAATAAAGTTGAAAGTTGGACTAAATTCCGATAATGCCATAATCAAGGAGTGAACGGTGCGCCCATATTTTAAATCGCCTACCATAGCGATATTCAAATTCTCTAAAGTACCTTGTGTCTTGTAGATACTATACAGATCTAATAAGCATTGTGTAGGGTGTTGGTTTGCCCCATCCCCTGCGTTCACAATTGGGACTTTACTTATTTCGCTGGCAAATCGCGCACTACCCTCGATAGGGTGTCGCATTACAATTAAATCAGAGTAGTTTGCCACCGTAAGAATTGAATCTTTTAATGATTCGCCTTTTTGAACACTTGATGTTACTACATCAGTAAATCCAATGACTCTACCACCTAATTTATTAACCGCACTTTCGAAACTCAGGCGAGTCCTTGTTGATGGCTCAAAAAAAAGGGTAGCAACAACGTACCCTCGTAATATGTCCTGAATTGGATTTTTTTCAAATTCGGAAGCAACTCTGATAATTTCTAAATAATCTTCTTTCGAATAATCGGTAATTGATACTAAACTTTTGTTCTTCATCACATTAGTTATGTTTACTAAAACAAATAGGCGACCGATTGCTAATGAGTTTTATTATACTATTAGCAAGCAAATATCTTATTTGTTCAATTGTTGAATATATTGTTAATTCTAATACTGGCAGATTTGTTGTGAGAAAAACGGAAATGGGGAAAATTGAAAAACGCTGATTAATGTTTAAATGCGATCTGTTTTGATGTGTTTGATAAGTGAATGACATCTAATTTCTCCGCCTTTTTTGCTTTGTCTTAAACGTTACAAATATAAGTCACTACTTTTAAATTTTGCTATTTATTTTTCTAAATGTTTTGCGTAATTTTGCTGTTTATTTCTTGTTGTTTGTGAATTTATCTTTCAGAACAAGGAAGTGGACGCACAGATTAATGTATAAAAGTAACATTGTTTTAACAATTTGGTAACATTTAAAAAATAATTTGTATATTTGGCAAGGTTTTAAGGTTTGACAGAAAACAGCTGTCAACATGGTTTTAAGGGTTAATAAATGGTACGAGAGAGATTATTAATAATCTCTCTCGTTATTTTGTTGTATATAGCTTCGTAAGTCACATTACTCTGTAAAGAGCTTATATATTGTGTAATAATTTCGCCGTTTTAGATATAACGTGTTTTAAAGCAAGATATTAAAGTCTGTCTTCAACAACTTTCCAATCTAAAACATTCCAAAAGTTCTCAATATATTTGGGCCTTGCGTTTTGGGTATCTAAATAATAGGCATGTTCCCAAACATCAATAACCATTAAACATTTGGTACCTGTTCTGATTGGTGTTTCGGCATTTGAAGTTTGCAGAATTGACAGTTTCCCTTTGTCATCTTTAATTAACCAAGCCCAACCACTGCCGAAAAGTGTAGCAGCAGCTTTATCAAACTCAGTTTTGAACTTTTCTAATGAACCAAAACTTGAGTTTATAAGGTTCTCTAATGCTCCTGAAGGACTTTTTTTAGGAGTTGATGAGAGCTGCTCAAAATAAAAGGTGTGATTCCAAACTTGGGCGGCATTGTTGAAAATTCCACCAGAACTTTTTTTAATGATATCGAGCAGTGGCATCTGTTCAAATTCAGTACCTTGAATAAGGTTGTTTAAATTATTCACATACGTTTGATGGTGTTTTCCGTGGTGGAACTCAAGCGTTTTCTGTGAAATATGCGGTTCAAGCGCATTTTTTGCATAAGGCAATTCAGGTAATTTGTGTGTCATAAGAAAAATTGTTTAGTTTATACTACGAATATACATATTAAGTTGTTAAAAAAAACTTTCCGGCGTATGAGCATTTGAGGGAATAAAAAGTGCGGTTTTCAGTGCTGCTCATAGTTGCATGTGTACTGGTACATTATGCGAGTGAGTCGTAAAGGTGCCGGAAAGTTTTATTTTTTTAAATATTTCGGGCGATTATATATAAATATTTTCAAACATCTAATATCAGAATAGAGCCTTTTACGAATGTGCTGTCACACATTAGCAGGATTAACCTGATCAAACTTATTCATTGCAATAACTGTACCATTTTTATTTGCTAATCATGTAATACCGATTGGACATACACTATAGTCCAAACTTCGTTATCACTCTTTTGAACTATGTATCAGTAACATCGGTATTTACCATTGTAAAATTTTAAAAAGATTGGACTATTTTAAAATTACAATTGGTATAAGATTGGACAGCTACTATAGTACAAACTCCGCTATCGCTTTTTTGGACTATATGTTTGTAACATCGGCACTTACCCCTTAACTCCGCCTGTGCGGAGTCTGGGACGAACCACTGTGAAATTTTATAAAGATTTGACCATTATAAAATTACAATTTGTATAAGAAATAAGTCGAATAGGTAGTGTAAGTTTAAATAATTGTAGAAATATTAATTTACAATAAGTTGTCTAGCAGATGCTTTTCAATTTTTTTAACAGCGTGATGATACGAAGCTTTAAGTGCGCCAACACTTGTATCTAAAATTTTCGACATCTCAGAAAATTTCAAATTATCGAAGTATTTCATATTGAATACTAAACGCTGCTTATCAGGTAGTTGCTGAATGGCTTTTTGAAGTTTTAACTGTATTTGGTCGGCTGATATTTCGTTTTCAGACTGCAACAATGACATGTTGTGTTCATACAAATTGTTAGAACCTGTCAAATGACGTTTTTTCTTGTCAATAAAATTGATTGTTTCGTTTGTCGCAATTTTGTAAAGCCAAGTAAATAGCGAGGAATCACCCCGGAAAGAATCGAAACCTTGATATGCTTTAAGAAGGGTGTTTTGTAAAATGTCGTCTGTGTCACTGTGGCTAATAACCATTTTACGGATATGCCAGTAAAGTCGCTGTCCGTACTCAGATACCAAAAGTCCGAAAGCACGATTATGGCTACTTTCGGACTTCATTAGTTCAATTATTTTCTTATCTGTTTGCTTGTTGCTCATTTAATGTGCCGGATACATAAAATTAGCATGCTACCTAAAACTTGTCGTGTAAATAAGTGATTTTAAGACATATATGTTTAACATAATCGTAAACTGAAATATTTATTATCCTGTTAAATAATGTTATTTGCGTTTTAAAACTTTCTCAACAGCTTCAACAACGTTTTTAGTATCAAGACAATATTTTTCTAAAAGCTGTTCAGGTGTTCCGCTTTCGCCAAATAGGTCATCTACAGCCACATATTCAATTGGAGTGGGCAGTTTTTGAGCCAACAGTTGAGCAATACTATCGCCAAGTCCGCCATTCATTAAATGCTCTTCGGCGGTAACGACTGCTTTTGTTTTGGCTACCGATTTTAAAACAGCTTCTTTGTCTAAAGGCTTTATTGTGTGGATATTTATCAATTCTGCGTCAATGTTTTTTGTTGAAAGAATTTCAACGGCTTCTATGGCTTTCCACAATAAGTGACCTATGGCAAATATAGTTACATCTTTTCCTTCTTTCAATGTCCACGCCTTACCGATTTCAAATTGCATGTTTTCAGGTGTAAAATTAGGCACTTTTGGACGACCAAAACGCAAATACACAGGACCTTGATATTCTGCTGCAGCGATAGTTGCCGCTTTTGTTTGGTTAAAATCGGCAGGATTAATAACTACCATATTTGGTAATATTTTCATCAAACCGATATCTTCCATGGTTTGGTGTGTTGCTCCATCTTCGCCCAAGGTAACACCTGCGTGTGATGCGGCAATTTTAACGTTTTTATTGCTATAGGCTATGGTTTGACGGACTTGGTCGTAAACACGTCCGGAGGCAAATTCGGCGAAGGTTCCCGCAAAAGGTACTTTCCCCCCAATAGTTAATCCTGCAGCTACGCCCATCATGTTAGCTTCGGCTATTCCCGTCTGGAAAAAACGATTGGGAAATTCAGCAGCAAATTTATCCATTTTTACGCTGCCTGTAAGGTCGGCACAGAGCGCAACTATATTTTCATTCTTTTTTGCAGCTTCGACAAGCCCCTCTCCAAATCCTGAGCGGGTATCTTTATCTCCAGTATTTTTAAAAAAAGTCATGGTTTTCAATGTTTTTAATTGAGAACTACAAAGGTAATCATTCATTTTTAATAGAATAATATTTTGCAGGCTCAATTGGTAAATGTAATCTAAGTCTTTAGTAATAAGACAGATAGTGGTCAGTAATTTTGTTGGTTTTGTGTTTTTATCCTCTTCTCAAAAAATGACACCTTCATTAATTCTCCCTCTTTTTCTAGCGATATATTGAGTACAGAATCGTTATTAAGTGTTTCAATAATTTTTGAATAAGAATCCATATTTAAAATTTTTGTACTAAATAAAATTGTTTCATTCGACGAAATCTCTTTTGACAGTTTTACAGGCAAGTCTTTATGTATTCTTAGATAATTTACAAGATCGTAAAGAGTCATTAAACCGTGGTTATTGGGCTGTTCAGAAACGTTATCGTTTAAAGAAATTACGTGGGCTTTAATTATTATGGTGTCTGAACTTATGTTTGCTCTTTTTTGTAAATCTTCTGACAATTGTTCTGTTGAAATCTCTTTGTTTGGCTTCGAAAAAGCGGATAATCGGTATTTGTTCAGTGAAGTTACATTACTTGTATAAATTGCTTCATTATTAAAAGGTGTAATATTGGGAATTAATTCAGGTAGTGTTGATACAACGTCTATTGTATCGTGATTTATTATGTCTTTATGTTCAATTGAAGAAAAAAACGATACTTTAGTTAATTCTGCGGTGTATGTATCACTCTCAAATTGAATTACAGAAGTATTCTGGTTTGAGAAAAAAATTAGTGGTAACATTGCGATTAAATTGTATGCAGAATGAGCTAAAATGCATAAGAAAAATTTAAATCTCAGCCCAATAAAAGAGAGAATTAAAGCTAAGCCAAAGTAGGGGAGTAAATTGATTAATCTTAATGAGCTATCAATATTACCGTAATGTATTAACGCAAAGACGATTGAAGTTATTACTGCAATTACTATCGTGTTCTTAATCCAGAAAAAGCTGAGGAATAAAATTAGTGTTGTTAGTGCGAAAATTAAAAAGCTGTTTGAAATTTGAAAAATTATCAGCGAAATGCCTATTAGTGACACGATATAGGCAAATCGTTTTCTAATTGTCCATAGCCTAAAAACTATTTCCTCAAGAAAAGGAAAAACGATAATGGTAAAAATTAATATCTTTAAAGGTGTTAAGTCAGAGAGAATTAACAAGAGAGGACTTTGGAAATTGTAAATATCGTTTTCCGATTGAGAAACGGAAAAGATGTTGATTAGTGTGCCCAAAACAAAAAAGAGTATTCCTAAAAGCAATATAATTTTATGTTCCGAAAACTTTTTACTTGATAGTTTGTTGCGTATGTTCATAAAATTTGAGTAATGAGATAAATGGTGTGTTAATTTTGAATATTATTTTTCTTTAAAACGATATAGAAACTTTTAATTTCTAAATTTGTGGCTAAAATAAGACTAAAATCATGTTAAATAAAATTCTTTTCCAACTATTCAGAGCTTTTGTTTTTTCAATAGGAATAACACCGTTTTGGATTTTACAATTAAACTCGCACTTTATAGCGTTTGTTTTGTATCATGTTGTTGGATATCGCAAGAAAGTAGTTTACAGTAATTTACATAAGTGTTTTCCTGAAAAAGAAGAAAAGGAGATAAGAAAAATTGCCCGAAAGTTCTACTTACATCTGTCAGATGTAATCCTTGAAACTCTAAAAGGATTTTACATGTCTGAGCGTCAATTAAAAAAGCGTTGGAAAGTGTTGAATCCAGAGGTTTTGGATAAATATTTTTCGGAGGGCAGAGATGTTATTAATCTTGCCTCGCACTACGGTAATTGGGAATGGGGAATTTTGGCTGTAGATATGCAAATTAAACATCAAGCGGTATCTATTTATATGCCGATGACTAATGTTATAATGGAAAATTGGTCGCGCAAAAAACGTGAGCGTTTTGGTATGCAGATGATATCTATCAAGGGTACCCGTGATTTTTTTATGTCAAAAAAAGAAAAGCCTTCAAGTATAATATTGGCAGCTGACCAAAATCCTACAAATGTCCAAAAATCAATAATGGCAAAGTTCTTTGGTTACGATACGCCTTGTTTGCATGGAGCCGAAGAGTATTCACGCACGAAAAACACACCACTTGTCTATTTTGATGTTCAAAAGGTTAAGCGCGGCTATTATACGTTGGAGATAATTGATATGATTGAAAACCCTGCAGATACCAAATATGGAGAGATTACTCAAAAATACATGGCTAAAGTGGAAGAGATTATAAAGTGCAAGCCAGAGTACTACTTATGGTCGCATAGACGGTGGAAACAAAGCGACGAAACAATTGCACAGATGATGGAAATGCACAGACAACGAGTAAACTCAGGAGTTTAGATTAGCAAAAAAGGTAACAATTATCGGAACTAAAACAGTTAACACTGTCCCGTGAAAAACAGAAATCAAAGCATAATCACTGCCCGAATACTTGGATATTATCGGTAATGTCGTATCCATGCTTGTTGCACCGCCTGATGATATGGGTGCAATTTTTCCGAAATATCGCACCAAAACAGGCGTAAACACTAATGTAAACAGCTCTCGTATTATGTTTGACAACAAAGCAATGGCTCCGAGCGCCTCTCCACGTATGCTCGATATATAGATACTTGATAAACTGTAATATCCATGTCCGGCGCCAATTGCCCATATATCGTAAATACTAATGCCACTGATAAAGAGTGCTGAAACTGTAACTCCCAGAAAAGTTCCCACTATAGTTATTAGCGGAATAATAACCATTTTCCAATTAATTTTTTTGATAATCGATAGCGATTGTTTGTTTGAACCAATGCTAATTCCAACCAAAAACATCAATAAGTAGAGAGTGTATTTATCAGCATCGTAATTTTGTAGGTCGAATGGTAAAATATCGTAATATCCTACTAATGTGCCGATTATAAAGAATAGAAGTATTATAAGGCTTCCAAGCATAAGTTTATTTACGTTTTTTGAAGATTGCTACATACGCCCACCAAGCCAATAAAACGCTTCCGAAAATAGCTCCGAGCGATATTATTAAAGCCTGTAATCCTAATGTTTGAAGAGAGCTCACTATGTTTTTGTCGCTACCAATTGCGACTCCTAACACAAAAAGTAGTGCGAAAATTACTACCATAGTAAGTTTTTCGATAAAACTCTTTGTCTTTGACTTATTTCGCAAAAAATAGCCAACAATAATGCCTAAAGCCATGATAATTACTACAGTAAACATAGTGCATTATGATAAATTATTGTCATCATTCATTAAATCGGGGCGCAGCTTGCGAGTTCGTTCCAAAGACTGGTTAAATCGCCATTTCTCTATTTCGGCATCGTTGCCAGAGAGCAGAACATCGGGAACTTTCCAGCCTCTATACTCAGCAGGGCGTGTGTAAACGGGTGGAGCGAGCAAACTATCTTGAAATGAATCGGTTAACGCTGATGTTTCGTCGCTAATTGCACCCGGAAGCAACCTGATGACTGAATCGCAAATAACTGCTGCTGCAAGTTCGCCACCTGTTAAAACGTAATCGCCGATTGAAATCTCTTCAGTAATTAAGTGGTCGCGAATACGTTGGTCTATTCCCTTGTAGTGACCACACAATATTATTATGTTTTGCTTTGTCGATAATCGATTGGCTGTCTGTTGGTTAAACCTGTTGCCATCGGGTGAAGTGTAGATAATTGTATCATACTCTCGCTCGGACGTTAGCTGTTCAATAGCCCTGAAAACGGGATCGATTGTCATAACCATTCCTGCGCCACCGCCAAATGCGTAGTCATCAACACGCTTATGTTTGTTGGTTGACCAATTGCGGATATCGTGAATAAAAATCTCTACAATTTTTGATTCACGAGCTCTTTTTATAATCGAATGCTCGAAAGGACTGTTTAATAGTTCAGGTAAAACTGTAAGAATATCAATGCGCATGGTTTGCCGTAATAATTGTCAAAAATACCAATTTGTTTGTCTGTCATCAAAAAACGGTGGAAATGTTCTTAGAGTGTCTAGTCTTGTGAGTTATAAAAGAAAAGCATGTGGCTAATGGCTTTTCTTCTCATAACATTTTCCATCTTGGCGAAGTGGCAGATTTAGACGTTCTTACTTTCAATTTAGCGCTAATGTTTATTTGAAAACAGAATGTTCAATTTAGCGCTGAACCCGCCATTTTGCCAAACTGCTGTTCTTTGCTGGCTTTCTATTTTTCCCAAAATAAATTAGGATTATTTGTTATGTAAGTTTTATATGTTACATTGTCTTTTTCATTTTTATAAACTTGAATTATTGGAATTTGATTTATACCATCTAACGGTAATAATTGGACATATTCTATAGTTTTTCCATTTTCTTTCGTTTCGTAATTATAAGTTGAATGTAATGGAACATCTAATCTATAAAGATTTTTAGCCATATATGTATATAAATAATAATCTTTCGTTTGACTATTTTTCCTATTCCAGTTTGCATCAGGATTTAAAATTAACGGCTCATTATTAATAAGCCTATCTCTTACTTCTTGAATACCTAATAATTGTCCGGTCTCATCCATAACATATGCGTCAAAAGTTGGGTCAAGCCAAATCCATCTTTTTTCTTTTTCTAAAAATACGGTATTTATAACATGACAATCATCAAACTCCAATGGTTTAGGCATACAAGTAACCATCCTTGATTTATAGCCCATAGATAAATAACACTCATTTAAGATGATTGCCATCATTCTACAATTAACTCCTCTTTTTTCAGTTTTACAAATTTTAATTAAGTCTATTGCATTTTTTAATGTTGGATTATTGCTTGAACCGTCATGCCTAATCAAGTTATGAACCCAATGCATCATATTCAATAGTTTTGAGATTTCATTTCCACCTCCAGCAATTGAGTCTAATTTAAAGTCCTTTCTCAGTTTCTTAAGTTGTTTGTTTTTTTCTTCTAAATAAGTAAATTTTGGAATTTCTCTCTGCTGTGAAGTATCATAAATACCTGCTTTTTGTAATGTCTTTATATGGGGCTCAACATATAAAATTTGAGTATAGGCGGAATCTTTTTTTCTTAAAATTATAAAATCAAACTTTGTATCTTCATTTAATATAGTACTTATAGAATCTATGTCAGTGTGAAAAGAAATCTTAGAACCCAACTTATCAGTTTCGTAGATATCTGGTTTTGCAGAAGGATCAATTTGCCACCATGAGTTATTAAAGTCATCATAAATAGATTTACCATTAATTTTAATATCTATTTTTTTAGAATTTGCCTTAATCGTTGGTAGGTTTTCTTGAGCATTCGAATATACAGAACTAAATATTAAAATTATTGCTATAATTCTTTTCATATTTTACGTTGTTTTGAGTTAAGCTCGCAGAGAACGTATTTTTTACGATATCCAACCCTTAATTTCTTCGATAGTAGGATTTTGCAATTCGAATTTGAATTTTTTATTGACACCACATATAGCTTGATGTATTTTATTCACATTTGTCTCTTTTAATGACGAAACTGTTAGAAATCCAGCTTTTTTAATTGCATCAACCCACTCGCTTGGAACACCAATTGCTGTGAATTTTTCGGGGCTGTCTGTTTCAGCCTTTTTTTCGGGACGCATTTGTGGGAAAAACAAGACATCTTGGATAGATGGTTGATTTGTCATTAACATTGTTAGCCTATCGATTCCTATTCCCATTCCCGCTGTTGGTGGCATACCATATTCGAGCGCTCTCACAAAATCGTGATCGATAAACATTGCCTCGTCGTCACCTTTCTCACTTAGTTTTAACTGTTCTTGGAAACGTTCAAGCTGGTCAATCGGGTCGTTAAGCTCTGTATAGGCGTTGCACAACTCTTTGCCGTTAACCATAAGTTCAAAACGTTCGGTTAGCTCGGAGTTCGTTCTGTGTTTTTTACAAAGAGGAGACATCTCTATTGGGTAGTCGATGATAAATGTCGGTTGAATCATGTGTTGTTCGCATTTTTCGCCAAATATTTCGTCTATAAGTTTGCCTTTCCCAAACGACTCATCAACCTCAATATCCAAATCTTTGCATATTTTTCGAAGTTCGTTTTCATTTTTCCCTGTAATGTCAATACCTGTATGTTCTTTGATGGCGTCAATCATAGTAACTCGTCTGTACGGAGCTTTGAAATCCAAGACTTTGTCGCCAACCGCAACTTTTGTTGTCCCGTGAAGCGCTATTGCTACTTTTTCTAACATTGTTTCGGTAAACTCCATCATCCAGTTGTAATCTTTGTAGGCAACATATATCTCCATAACCGTAAATTCGGGGTTATGGGTTCTATCCATACCTTCGTTTCTGAAATTTCTGGAAAATTCGTAAACGCCTTCAAATCCGCCAACTATAAGTTTTTTCAAATATAGTTCATTGGCAATCCTAAGATATAGAGGTATGTTTAAAGCATTATGATGGGTAATAAATGGGCGTGCTGCCGCTCCGCCGGGAATAGGCTGTAAAATTGGTGTTTCAACTTCTAAATATCCACGTTCATTAAACATTTTACGCATGGTATCAACAATAATGGTGCGTTTCACAAAAACATCTCTTACGTGTGGATTCACTATTAAATCGACGTATCTTTGTCTGTATCTTTGTTCGGGGTCGGTAAAAGCATCGTATGTTACGCCATCTTTCTCTTTTACTATTGGTAATACGCGTAAAGTTTTAGATAATAATTTAAACTCAGACACAAAAATACTTTTTTCGCCAACTTGAGTAACAAAAGCGCGCCCTTTTACACCTATAATATCACCTATATCTAAATGTTTTTTAAATACTTCGTTATATAGTGTTTTATCGTCGCCCTTGCAAATTTCATCGCGGTTGAAATAGAGTTGTATTCTTCCTTTACTATCCATAAGCTCGGCAAATGAAGCCTTGCCCATAATTCTACGGCTCATTATTCTGCCTGCTAAACTTACGTTTTGGAAGTTATTTTGTTCGGGGTCAAACTTTTCTCTGATGTCTTCTGTGGTTGTATCTACTTCATAGGTTTCCTGCGGATAGGGTTCAATACCCATTTTCCTCAATTCCTGAAGCGACTCACGTCTGATGATTTCTTGTTCGCTTAGATCTAAAATTGTCATATTGTAAAAAGTTGTTCTTTGTTTAATAGAGTGGCAAATATATTCAAAATATGTCACTAAATATTACACAAATATCATGAAAAAGAAAGCGGCGTCTCATAAGTGTCCAACTGCTGCGTTACTTCGATATTCGGGCTCAGTCACGTACTTCATGTACGCTCCTTCGCCCTCAATCTCAGTGCCTTGCATTTGGACACTTCTGAGCCACCTTACCACTTTTTTGTTAAATGAAACTTTTGAGACAGCCTCTTTGTGTTTTATTAGACTTTATTCTTTCTGAATCTTTCTATATTGCGTATTAGCCAAGGTTTTTTGGGTAATGAGTCGTCGAAATACTCTTCGTTAGCTCCGTAATAGTTATCATATCCATATCCGTAATAATATCCGTATCCGTAACTATATCTATAGCTTCTATATCCGTAATATCCACTGCTTTTCACATCATTAAGCGCTATTGCTAAATTTTTTATACCTCTGTTTTCGTATAAGTCGTTTATGATGTTATAAACTGGTCGAGTTGTGTATCTTAATCTGATAACAAAGACGTTTAAATCACATAATTTTGAAATATAAACTGCGTCACTAACCAGTGCAACAGGAGGGGTGTCGATAACAATTACATCGTAAATAGATTTTAATTTCGTAAGCAACTCTTTAAACTTGGGAGATTCGATAAGTTGATTTGGGTTTGGGGGTTGTATGCCTGCTGGAATTAAATCTAAGTTATTAATGTTTGTGGGGGAAATTATTTCGTCTAATGATGCTTTGTTAAGCAAATAATTTGTTAAGCCTACATCATTTTTAATATTGAAGTTTTTATGAATTTTTGGGCGTCTTAAATCTAATCCAATAATTACAGTTTTTTTGCTTAGTGAAGCATAAACTATTGCCAAGTTACTCGAACAGAATGTTTTACCCTCTCCGCTTATGCCTGATGTGATTGAAATAATTTTACTACCTTCTTCACCAATCATAAACTGCAAGTTGGTTTTTAGGCTTCTAAACGATTCGGCAATTGAGGATCTTGGTTTTTCGTCAACTACGTGTTCCGAAAGGGTTGTGTTATGTCCAACGCCGCCAAGTATAGGTACCATAGTATTTTCTTCAACTTCTTTTCTATCTAAAATTTTTAGGTTTAGGAAATCAAGTATTACAATCAATAGTAATGGTATTAATAAACCGGCAAAAACTCCTATCATCAAATTTTGCTTTCGTTTAGGGTAAAGTAGATTTATGCCACTTAAACCGGCAGCGTCAAGAACTTTAGCATCTGACAGTATACTAGCCTTTGTGATTCCGACTTCAGCTCTTTTTTCAAGCAAATAGGTATAAATATTGTCGTTTAGAGTAAATTTTCTTTGGATGTTTAACAAAAGCCGTTCATTAATAGGCTGTTTTTTGAGTTCTGCAAGGACATCGTCTATTCTCTTATTCAAATCAACAATTCGGATATTAATTTGCTCCATAAGCGATTTAACGTTCATTTCAAGCCCCTCTTCTAGGCTTGAAATTTTCTGATCAAGAAGTGTAATAGAGGATATTTCTTTACGAGTAGAATATGTTAGACTATGTTTTTCAGATTTCGCCTGATTTATTTGAGAAATTATGCTGGTAAGTATTGGATCGTTTATTCCGGCGATACCTGGTGCAAGTATTGAAGGTTCGCTCTTTTTCTCTTCTAACTGTTTTTTTAAATACTTGAGATATTTATATTTTACAACTTCCTGATCTTTCTCATTTTGCAAAGATTCATATTTTGATAATAACATTTGCCCTTCTCTTGAGATGTTTATAACATCATTTTCTAAGCGAAAATTCTGCAAACGCAACTCTGTTTTATATAATGAGTCGGTTATATCGGATAGTTGTTGATCAATGAAGTCAATAGTGCTCTCTACCATTTGATGCTTCTCATCCAAATCGCGTTTGATGTATTGTTCGGTAAGCGTATTTAGGTAATCAATCTCTTTTTTAGGAACTTCACCTGATGAAGATAGTGTTAAAATTGTTCCATTTTCAGACAACTTTTTTATCTGTAATTTGGATTTATACCGGTGTATCAGAGATTCGGTATCGTTGAACCAAATAGAAAATTTGTCTGAACTATTATTTTTTGAGTTGTTATTGTCTAAAGAAATAACACGAAACCTAAATAGATTGTTTTCAATCCATTCATCATAATCAACTGTAAGAAATTCTCCAAGAGTTTCAAAGTGTATCTTAATTTTGTTGTTGTCGATAAACGTAAGTGTGAAAGGAGTATATTTTGCCTGTACAAAATTCGTGTCATAGTCAATATAGAAAAAATTATTTTCATATATTTCGGTGTCTTTAATTCGTCCTAAGCTAATGTATGTTACGTCAAAATTAAGTTGTTTTATAACTTTTGAGTTTAGGTCGTGTGATTTAAGAATAGAGATCTCATTTTCTAAATTTTTCTCTTTTTTGATTTGATTTAAACCATCGATTAAACTTCTGTCAAAGTAGCTTGATTGATTGTCAATTGTTAAAATCATTGTGGTTGATACTCCGTAAACTGGTACTGTGTATCTATTATCAATATAAGCAACTGTATAACCTACCAAACTCCCCAAAACCAACCAGTACCAATTTGCCAAAAGTCTAAATAAAATTCTTTTTAGGTCAACGTTATCGCTACTTTGTATCTTATTTGCCAATTGATGTTCCATGTTTTGAACCTAATAAAGTTAAAAGTTATTTATCCCTTTTTGATTAAGTTTAATATTAATAAAAATGTGGTGATAGTTGTTAGTAAAAGTGAATATATAGGAATGTTTTCTCTAATGGTCTTATATCTAAGTGGCTTAACAATTATAACATCGTTTGGATAGGAGTAGTAAGCTGGCGACTTAAACGCATCAATAGATCCCAAATCAATTTTATATTTTGTCAAAATATTGTTTTCCTCTCTAATAACAGATACATCATTTCGATTACCATTGTTTGGAATGTCTCCTGCTTTTGCAAGAATGTCAAATATTGTTGAGTTTGGTTGATAAACGTGAATTGTGCCAGGCTTAGCTACTTCACCCAACACTGTGACTTTGTAGTTAACTAATCTAACTGTAACAAAGGCTTCATTTGCCATTTCGTTTACAGCTTGTTGTAGTTTGCTTTCAAAATCAATAACTGTTAAGCCGGCTGCATTTATTTTTCCAATAATTGGTATGGCTACCATGCTGTCATTACCAATAATATAGCTCAATAAGTAAAGATTGCTCTCAGACATGCCATACATTATGCTTCCTACAACAGGTTTAAATAAATCATTTACACGTTCGTCATAGGAGACTATCTTGACATGTAGGGCATCGTTGGGTTTTAAAATATACTCCGTATAAAGTGGGTTATTTACAGCAAAGTCTTCTTCTTTTAAATAAATCAATTTTTTATATTGAGCACATGATGTAATTATTATTGCTAATAACATCAGGCTAAATAAGTAAGGTTTATTAAATTTTAGCGGTAACAAGTGTGGCAGTTTTTATTTTTAAATATTTTTTTATATAACAATTAACGTGCAAATATATGATTTACTTGTTTTAAAACAGAATATTTTATATAAAAAGGTTGGAATATTTGATAAAACACAAGTTTTGATATTTGACATATCAAAACAAAAAGACTGTCATATATGTGTCAAAACTTTTATTTTAGTTAGTAAGCTGTGAGTAAGGATTTTATATCCTTTCTTAGAGTTTTGCTTATGACAGTCTTTTTCTACAATCAACGTTCTTGTTGCTATTCTACATCAACAACTTTAAACATTGAAATATCGTCTAAGTTGCAATTGCGAATATATTCTAAATGTTGTTTATTTTGGGCTGCTCCCATTTTAACGAATACTGAAGCATGTTTTTCAAACATTTCATCTCTTGTGCTGTCAATAATAAGTAGCCAACCCATTATTATATTGCCAGCCATTTCAACTAATCTACGAGCGTGGAAATCCAAGTATTCAGAATCTCCTGCTTTAGAATTAATCTCTTCGACGTACTTGATTGTTGCTTCAAGTTCGTTTGCCATAGCAATAAGTTTACGCTTTAAAGGTTCGTTTTTAGGTTGTATAGTTGTTTTCTCGTATTCACGAATTTGTGTAATATAAGCTCCTGTAATTATACCGCGTATTGCTGCAACAACTTGTAGTTGCGAAGTTCCTTCATAAATACTGGTAATACGAGCATCACGGTACATTCTTTCTACAGGATAATCTTTCATGAAACCTGAACCACCGTGTATTTGTATTGAGTCATAAGCTATTTGGTTACAATATTCGCTTGAAACTAATTTCAGAAGTGGGGTAAAAACATCTGCAAGTTTTTGATATGCTTTCATCTCATTACGTTCTTCGGCTTCTAACTTGCGCTCATTTGAAATATGTGTAAACGTTTTATAGACGTCAACAAAGCGAGTTGTTTCATAAAGTAATGAACGTATAGCTTTTGTTTTTGCGTCCATGTTTGTTAGCATTTCGTACACGGCTGGGAAACGATTGATTGTTTTACCGAATTGTGTACGGTCTTCGGCATACGCAAGAGCTTCGCGATAAGCAGCTTCAGCTATGCCAACCGATTGTGCTCCAACACCAAGGCGTGCTCCATTCATTAACGACATTACATATTTAATAAGTCCCATTTTGCGATCGCCAATAAGCTCGGCTGGTGCATTGTTGAAAACTAATTCACACGTGGGAGAGCCTTTAATACCCATTTTATTTTCTAAACGGCGTACTATTACTGCATTGCTAGTTTTATCATATAAAAACAGTGATAATCCACGACCGTCTCCGGTTCCCTCTTCCGAGCGAGCTAAAACAAGATTAATATCAGCGTCTCCGTTAGTAATAAATCTTTTAACACCATTTAGATACCATTTTTTATCAGATTCGTTATAAGTTGCTCGTAGTTGAACAGCTTGTAAATCGCTACCTGCGTCAGGCTCTGTAAGACCCATTGCAGCCGTAACTCCTTTATTGAATCGTGGTAAATATTTTTGCTTTTGCTCTTCTGACGCAAATTCGTGAATAGTTTCCGCACAGTCTTGTAACCCCCATATATTGGCAAAACCGGCGTCAGCACGTGACACTAGTTCGGCTGCCATTACGTATGGTACCATTGAGAAGTTCAAACCATCGTACTTACGTGGTAGAGACATACCAATTAAGCCAGCTTGTGTTAGAGTGTCATGGTTTTGCTGTGTCCCCCTTGCATATACAACCCTGTTGTTTACAATTTTAGGACCTTCTTGATCAACTGATTCGGCATTAGGAGCTATGACGTTTCCGCAAATATCACCTACTATCTCTAGAACTTTATCGTAGCTGTCAATAGCGTCTTCGTAATCAACAGGTGCATAATCGTACATATCTTTCTCAGTGTAATTATTTTCTTTAAGGGCAATAATTTTTTTCATCAACGGATGCGTTAGATGAAACTTCATATCTGAGTTATCGGTATAGAAATTAGCCATTGCTTTATTTTTTTTATTGTTTTTATTTGCTGTTTTTCTTATATGCTTTAATCATTTTTGGAATAATATCGGTAATATTTCCAATAATTGAATAATCGGCAATTGCGTTAATTGGCGCGTGTGGGTCTGTATTGATAGAGATAATCATTGATGATTGATCCATACCCGCGCGGTGTTGTATCTGTCCTGAAATTCCGCAAGCTATGTATAGTTTTGGGCGGACGGTGATTCCTGTTTGACCAATTTGTCGTTCATGCTCAGCAAATCCAGCGTCAACAGCTGCACGCGAAGCGCCAACTTCGCCACCTAATACGGCAGCCAAATCATACAGAAGTTTAAAGTTTTCTTTAGAACCAACTCCGTATCCTCCTGATATAATGATTGGAGCGCCTTGTATATTTATCTTGCGTTTTTCTATGTGTCTTTCGATTATTGAAACTGCAAAATCGACATCACTAATTATAGACTCAACATCAATTTTCTTTATTTCACATTTATGCGAACTGTTGAAAATCTCTTTTTTCATTACTCCTTCTCTAACTGTTGCCATTTGAGGACGACAGTCGGGGTTTATAATGGTGGCAATAATATTTCCGCCGAATGCAGGACGGATTTGATAAAGTAAGTTTTTATAAACTTTGTCGGCTTTTTTATCTTCGTGATCGCCGATTACAAGTGATGTACAGTCGGCAGTAAGTCCACTTTTTAATGCAGATGAAACACGTGGTCCTAAATCGCGTCCAACAGAAGTGGCTCCCAATAAGGCAATTTGAGGTTTTTCTTTTGAAAACAAATCAATGATTATTGACGTGTAGGGCAAAGTCAAATAGTGTTCTAACTTTTTATGGTCAGCGATATGTAAAACATCTACTCCGTACGGAGCTACTTGACTTTCAATAGTATCTAATTTGTGACCAATGGCTATAGCTTCAAGCTTACAGCCTAGTTGTGTTGCTAAAGATCTTCCTTTTGTTAGCAATTCAAGACTAACATCAGCAACTTGGCCATCTTCAATTTCACAAAATACAAACAAATTGTTCACAGTATATAAATTTTTTAATTTGACATAAATTAACCGATGGTATGATTTTCTATTAATTCAACTATCATCTCCTCAATTTCTCGATCGTTGTTTCCAATTACTTTTGATTCTTTGGCTTGCAGTACAACGTTTTCTATTTCTTTAACTTTTGTTGGCGAGCCGTTTAACCCAAGTTGTTCATGATCTACATTAACATCATTTACTGAAAGCTCTGCTATTTTAAGATAAGATCTTGAGTTATACAGCTGCATATAATCTTCAGTAACATCTTGTAACTCAGAAACAGAGCGTGCGTATTTGTACTTCATTGTAAACTTGGCGTTTCGAGGGCGGCATTCTGCTGCAGAGCCAGTTACAGTAACAACTAAGGGTAGTTTCCCTTTTACGGTTTCAACGCCACGTTCTAAACGACGTTTTACAATTATCTCTTTCCCTTTGACATCAATTATCTCTTCAGCGTAGGTTATTTGTGGTAAACCGAGTTTCTCGGCAACCTGTGGTCCTACCTGTGCTGTATCGCCGTCAATAGCTTGTCGTCCGGCAATAATAATGTCAAATTTGCCAATTTTTTCTATTGCTTTAGAAATTGCATACGACGTTGCCAAAGTATCGCTTCCTGCAAAAGCACGGTCAGTTAAAAGATAGCCGTCATCTGCTCCGCGATATAACCCTTCACGAATTATTTCTGATGCTCTAATTGGTCCCATAGTTAAAATAGTTATGGTTGTACCAGGAATACGATCTTTAAGTCGTAGGGCTTGTTCTAAGGCATTCAAATCTTCGGGGTTGAATATTGCTTCTAATGCTGCACGGTTGACTGTACCGTCGGCTTTCATGGCGTCTTTCCCCACGTTTCGTGTATCGGGAACTTGTTTTGCCAATACTACAATTTTTAATCCACTCATCTGTTTTTTGTTTTATTTATTATCAGAATTTTTTTTTGAGTTTAGTTTTGCGTGGCAAAGATAAAAAATAACCGTGTAATTTGTCGTTTGTTGATAAAAATTGCTCTTATTCTAATTTGTTTCTAAGAATATTTTCCTTGAAATGTCAGGGGTGTTTTAGCTTTTATAGCTATGTAATACCAATTGTAATTTAACAAAATTCCAATATTTTTTTAAATTTTTCAATGGTAAAAAAGAAAGAAAGCATTAGCTAAACTTGCAGTCGCTGGGCTCTCCTTTACATTATGCTCTTTCATTTAGAGCCTTTCTAATTTCAGGTCTTAGCTGCATACTCTTAAATCAGGAAATGAGATTTTGACTAAACTTAGTTTTAGGTGAAAGGATATATAAGCAAATCGGATTTGAGAAATTTACAGATTTAATAAAATATGCCATTAGAAAGGGAATAATCCCAATTTAAGCGACAGAAATATTTTAGTTTACTTTTTTTTACCACTCTCTTTATTTTTTGTGTCGTAACCACTTTCTGTAGTAATTGATTTTAGATTTCCTGTATTGCCGTCTATTTCAACTTTGTAGTTACTGTTACTAAGTATATCAATAGGCAGTTGAAGAGTGTTGCCCAATTGATTTATACTAAGCAGTTGAGAACTTACTATCCTTTCTCCAAGCAATATTTTAACTTTACACAGCGCTGGTATTCTATAAACAGGACCACCGTTTGAGACCTTCTGGCTGATTATTGGCTGATAGTTGGCATACTCAATTTTAAGTCTTAGTTGCTGATTTATATTTTCGTTGCTATATTGTTGATTTGGAGTAATAAGTGTTACACCTGTTTCTGTATCAAAATAACATAAAGTTTTTAAAATTGGAGTTATATTGGCGCCCTGCGGAGTAAATAGAAACGTAAATGTATATGTTGTATCGATATTAACGCCTGTAAATAAAGATGTGTAACGATTTTCAACGCTGTACATCTCCTCGATACTTGCTTTCAGCGATTCTCCTTCGGGAAACACTTCATAAAGACCCGCGACCAGTTCGTATCTGTGATTTCTAATTTTAATAATGAAGTCTGAGACGTGTCTTGCCATATCCTCAATACTTTTTTGACTCCTAACAGTTTCTTGGACAGGTACTTTTATTATTGATGTATCACGCTTCATATGGCGGTAAACAGTTTGGATTTCTTCACTTTCAATTTTTATAACTCCCAAATCACGAAAAATCCCTTCCAATTCCACTTGTGTGGGATTGAGCACGTTAGGATGTGGTGGCTTATTAATACTATCACCAACAGCATTAAAACTTGTTAAAACATTTTCTTTTGATAACGAAAAATTTGGAATTATTGAAGGATCGTTCATATATGCGTACCACTGCGATGAGTCGGGGGTTGAAAATTGTGAAAATTGCACATCAACAATCTCATAATGTGTTGAATTTGCCCTTATTATAGA
The DNA here is from genome assembly GCA_035407925.1 of Salinivirgaceae bacterium. Classification (GTDB taxonomy): domain Bacteria; phylum Bacteroidota; class Bacteroidia; order Bacteroidales; family Salinivirgaceae; genus JAAYQU01. The sequence goes on along the minus strand of DAOOBP010000006.1, from coordinate 11,587 downwards.
TTTATTATCCAACCCTAAAAACTTTGTCGCATAACTTGAATATGGACCTTTAAAACTTTGTGTTTGTTTCACTTTAATATCAACAGCAATAGTGGTTGCAGGTAGGTTGTATAAAAACAAAGGCGCTTCCTTTACCTCAGAATATGGGATAATATAAGGTTTAGCTAATTTTGTCTCTGTTTTACACGAAATTGCAGCGGTTAGTGTAATTATTCCTATGCTTATAAATAGTGCGTTTTTCATCTTTGATACAAATAAAATCTCCACAAATATAGCAAATTTGATTGTATTTTGCTATTCAGATTTGTTTGGTGTAATGGTTTTGAAAGCAGTACCTAAACTCTTAATAATATCTGTGGCTATTAAACTTTCATAACTCTCTTTATCTAACGCTTTGTCTCCTGCTTTGCCGTGCAGCCAGACACCAAGCAGAGTTGCATTCTTTGGTTTGTAACCAACTGAAAGTAAACCTGATATAATTCCAGTCAAGACATCGCCACTACCAGCCGTTGACATTCCTTGATTTCCAGTAGCATTGAAATGAACATTACCTTGTTGATCGACAACAGCGCTATTTTTCCCCTTTAATACCAATAACATATTCTGTTTTTTGCAAAAATCCGATGCTTTTTCAATTCGCTCAAGAGTGTCATTACACTTGCCAAAGAGCCTGTCAAACTCGCCCACATGCGGTGTAAAAATTGATTCTTTAGGGATAAATTCTAAAATATTACGATTCTTAGCTACTAAATTTAACGCATCGGCATCTAAAACTATTGGTTTATTATAGTTTTTAATGATATTTAATAGCATTGTCTCACTTTCATTACTTACCCCAATTCCGGGACCAATGCCTATAGATGTGAATCGTTCCATACCATCGCGCGTTAAGTCTGATAAGTTACTGATTGTCATTGCTTCAGGGATAGAAGAGTTCAATACTAATTCGCCATTTCTATTGGTAAACACGCTAACTAAACCTGCGCCACTTCTCAAACAAGCTGAGGCGCATAAAATCATTGCCCCATATTTGCCTTCGTTTCCTGCGACAACAAGCGTATGCCCAAAATTACCTTTGTGAGTATGTTTTGGTCGAGGTATATATAAGTTGTCTATATCGTCTGGCTCTGTTAAAAAGTATTTTGTTTCAGCCAATTCTATTGCTTTGGGATGTAGCCCAATGTCAATTATTGACAAATCTCCAACATATTTTGAATTTTCGGCAAAAAAGAAGGCAAGTTTTGGAATTTGCAAGGTATAAGTCTCATTTGCCATAATTATAGCGCCATGATTGTCTCTGTTATTGTCAGAAAACAGCCCCGAAGGAATATCTATCGCTACTTTATGATTTGGCAGCTTATTAATATGTTCAATTATATCGGCATAAAAACCTTTTATTGGTTTATTTAGTCCGGAGCCAAAAATTCCATCAATAATAATCGACTCTTTATCGATTTTTGGGAAGTCAAAAAATGTTTTACAACATAAAAATTCAATATTTTTTTCTTTTAGTCGCTGAATATTTAAAAGGCAATCTTCTGAAAAATTATCAGTTTCATTTAATATTATCAAACTTGCTTGAAGCCCTGATTCGACAAGCATTCTGAACAAAGCAACTGCATCGCCACCATTATTTCCCGGACCCGCTAATAAAAGAAATTTTTTGTAGCCGTGCTCACTTACAAGTTTGTAGAATAGGTTTGTTGCAGCCCTCTCCATTAAATCAATTGATTTAATAGGTTCATTTGCAATAGTGTATATATCAATATTTTTGATTTGCTGTGATGATAATATCTTAATCATAAAAAAATTATTTTGATAAAACTGTTACAAATATAGATAGATTGAACTTCTATTTAATTTTTCTCTAAAAATAATATTATATTTGCGCTCGTTCAATAATAATTAAATACAAAACAATTAAACAATTAAATATTAAAACTATGTTTAAAAATCAACCTAAGGGACTTATAGGAGCAGCTCTTGCCAATATGGGAGAACGCTTTGGCTTCTATGTAATGATGGCAATTTTGCTCTTATTTCTGAACAATAAGTTTGGATTTTCCGGCTCGGAAGGAGCTATTATCTATTCGGTTTTTTATGCTTTAATCTACATTTTAGCGTTAGTTGGTGGATTAATTGCAGACAGATCAAAAAACTACAAGGGTACTATCATCGCAGGTTTGGTGTTGATGACGATAGGATATGTCCTCATTGCCATTCCCACAGAAACACCGGTAAAAAACTTCCCGTTGATTCTTGGCTATACTTGCTTCGGGCTATTTGCCATAGCTTTTGGTAATGGTCTGTTTAAAGGTAATTTGCAGGCTGTTGTAGGTCAACTTTACGACAATCCTCAGTATGCCGACAAGCGAGAAACAGGTTTCCAAATCTTCTACATGTTTATCAATATTGGCGCTATGTTTGCACCCATTATGGCAGTAGGTTTAAGAAACTGGTGGGTACAACGCAATGGGTTTAAATTTGATGCAGATTTACCAGCTCTTTGTAACCAATTCCTTAATGAAACAATTTCGGATGATGCCAAAGTGCGTTTGTCGGAATTAGCTACTCAAGTTGGGGATGTAACAGGAGATTTAACTGCTTTTGCAAATAAGTATTTGAATATCTTTATGGAGGGATATCACTACTCTTTCGGTATTGCAATATTCGCAATGCTTATTTCATTGACAATATTCTTGGCAAATAAAGCCAAACTGCCCGATCCATCAGTAAAATCACCCGATGTAAAACAAAACGCTCAGGAAGTTGAAATGGATATAAAAGAGATTAGACAACGTATGTATGCGCTATTTGCTGTTTTTGGTGTTGTTATTTTCTTCTGGTTCTCATTTCACCAAAATGGACAAACCCTTACACTATTTGCCAGTGATTATACAAAAATGATAAATATTAATTTAGGTTTTACCACTTTGCAAGGGGCAGAAGTATTCCAAGCGTTTAATCCAATTTTTGTTGTAACACTTACACCCATAATTATTGGATTATTTGGTTGGATGCGTAATAAAGGATGGGAAGTTTCTACTCCTAAAAAAATCGCAATAGGTATGGGAATTGCTGCTTTAGCATTCGGAATAATGACATTAGGTTCAATCGGATTGCCAGATGCTACAGAAAGAATTGAAATGGGTGGGCTACCCGAATCAATGCGTGTTTCTCCATTATTATTGATTGTTACTTATCTTGTATTGACCGTAGCAGAGTTATTTATCTCTCCCCTTGGTATTGCTTTCGTATCAAAAGTAGCGCCACCAAAATATCAAGGTATTATGCAGGGAGGATGGTTAAGCGCTACTGCTTTAGGAAATCAGCTACTCTTTATCGGTGTGATTTTCTATAATAGCATTCCTGTATGGGCAACATGGATGATTTTTGTTGTAGCGTGTTTAATCTCTATGACTATAATGTTATCAATGCTTAAATGGCTTGAAAGAGTGGCAAGCTAAAAAAATAAAATTAATATATTAAGAGGCTGTCTACACAAGGCAGTCTCTTATTTTTTTAAGTAAAAATCAAAGAAGAGAAAATGCGTTTTAGAGATAAATTTTAATATCTTTGATTACAAATCAAAAAAGTATAGCGATGATAAAAATTGATATTAATAAAGCTTTCAGAAGCGGAGCAAGTGAAATAGAAAACGAACTAAATATTGCACAAAAGTGCCTTAAACAATTGCAAGATGGTACGGGCAAAGGCAACGAATTTTTAGGTTGGATAAAATTGCCGTCATCAATAACAAAAACTGAAATTGATGATATTCAGAAAACAGCGGTTGAAATACGTAAATTGAGTGAAATTGTCGTAATAGTAGGAATTGGTGGTTCTTATTTGGGCGCTCGTGCTGTTATTGAAGCGCTGACCCCTGCTTTTAACAGACAATCTCCTGAAATAATTTATGCAGGACACCATTTAGATTCCGATTATTATGCCCAGCTTTTGCAATATTTAAAGGGGAAAAAGTGGAGCATAGTAATAATTAGCAAATCGGGAACAACCACCGAGCCAGCTGTTGCTTTCAGACTATTGCGTAAGGCGCATATTGAACAATTTGGCATGGAGCAAGCAAATAAACTAACAGTTGCAATTACCGATAAATCAAAAGGAGCTTTGCGCAGACTCGCAAACGAAAACAGTTTTAAAACATATATTATTCCCGATGATATTGGAGGACGATACAGTGTTTTAACTCCTGTAGGATTGTTGCCTATTGCAATTGCAGGAATCGACATCAAACAATTAATTGACGGAGCAATTGAGGGCGAAAAAGAATACAATGTTGTAAACAATGAAAATCAAGCAGTTATATATGCCGCTGCCAGAAATAAAATCTATTCGTCAGGGAAAAAAATTGAGATGTTGGTTAGTTATCATCCGCAACTACTCTATTTTATTGAATGGTGGAAACAACTTTATGGCGAGAGCGAAGGTAAGGAAAACAAAGGGATTTTTGTTTCAGGGGCAACATTTACAACCGATTTACACTCACTCGGGCAATATATTCAGCAAGGGGAAAGACATCTATTTGAAACCGTTTTATCGATAGAGAGTGTAAATTCAAAAATTTTTCCAGGCTCAGACCCTGAAAATATCGATGGACTCAACTACTTGGCAGATAAAAATATTCATCAAATTAACCAAACAGCACTAAAGGCAACAATTTTGGCTCATACTAAAGGTGGCGTTCCGAACATTGTAGTATCAATCGAGCAACTGAACGCTTTTAGTTTGGGTAAACTTATTTATTTCTTCGAAATAGCCTGTGGCATAAGTGGTTATATGTTGGGAGTTAACCCGTTTGATCAACCGGGTGTAGAAGATTATAAAGTAAATATGTTTGCACTTTTGGGTAAGCCAGGATTTGAAAAACAGAAAGAGGAGTTAGAGAAACTCTTGTAGTGTAAGTTGTTATATTACAGTTTGTTATTAGCGACCCCGGCAGGACTCAAACCTGCGACTTTCAGAACCGGAATCTGACGTTCTATTCAACTGAACTACGGAGCCTTTGATTGCTATATTTGTTTAAATCAAGGTAGCGCCTACGGACAATAATACCAATTGTAATTTAAAAATAGTCCAATATTTTTTAAATTTTACAATTGTAAATACCGATGTTACAGATACATAGTCCAAACAAGCATAGTGAAGTTTGGACTATAGTAGCTGTCCAATCGGTATAAAATCCTTTATTAATCCAAATTCCTATATTTTTAGGGTTGGAGAATGAATTATTGATAATCCCACCGCTTGTTTTTATACCAAAACGAAGTTTTAGTTGCCTCGCTAATGACCAACACATTGGTCATAGGAGTAATTTCTGCTGCAGGCGACAATGGGGGGAACTCCTCTCCGCCTCTATCCCATATTTGAACTTGACCAAGCTCATTACGGAACATAAAGTAATCATTGAACACGTAGTAATAATTTGGAATATAGTTAATTATAAACCGTTCGATATGGTTTTCGTAATAATAAATTTGTTGCGATCTGTCGTAGAATAATCCTCTATTTGTCAACAATTTAATTTCTGGCATGCTATTGCCAATAATAGAGGTGTATTCGCCCGTAACTACTTTCAAATCGTCGCTGTTTGATAGATATAACAGTTTTTCGTACTTCGTCTGCCACCATTTGGCGTGAGTACTTTCCAAAGTATATATTCCATTTTGGGTAAGCATCTCAAATTCGTGCGAAACTGGATTATTAATCACACAAAAGTGCTTACCTGTTTGATACAACAGGTTCTCCTCGTAAATTGGCTTGCTAATAATATTGCCATTAATAAATAGTTTGAACTGATAATCAGGTGTTTGCCATGCAACTGTTTGATAGCTAATTTGCATCGATGTTAACGGGAATTCGACATGATTTTCATCGATAATGTAGGTTTGACCATCATACCACACATTTAATGTACGCTCGTTTTTGTCAAAAAACACAACTGTTCCTTCATTTATTTTGTAAAATTCGACAAATCTGTTTATTAAAAATACCTCCCCGTTTTTCCATGCTCTAAGGGTTCCTGCCGAGAACCAAACAAACATCGAATCGTCTGGCGTAATTTCAGAAATACCTGATGTAAGCTCAAGTGCATGCGATTTGTAAAACACTCTTAATGAGCTCATATAATCGACAAACGCAATGTAATTGTGTCCTACCCAATACTTTTGCGCAACATTGTGGTCTTGTTTGATTATTCGTCCGTTATCAAATATAAGGAAATATCGGTCATTCGTGTTGGCACAAGCTAATCCTGAACCTTTAGCAATGGTTGCTTGCAAAACTAAAACTGTAACTAACAAGTTTGCAATAGACCAATATTTCCTTATATTTACTCTCACTAATTTATGGTATTAATGAACTATTAATTTTTGTATAATAGTTTCTTGAGTCGTTTCAACTTTCAATATATATACACCTCCTCCAATATCTCCTACTTCAATAAGTTTACTGTCACTATCTGCCTTCCACGATTTTATTAGTTTTCCGTCAATTTCAAAGAGATTAATGCTTAATATTTTACAATCACTTTTAATCATAACACTTTCATTAGCAGGATTTGGCATAATTTTCACATCAACTTTCGCATTACTAATGCCAATAATAATGTCAACTTTAACTATATATTCGTTAGTTTCACCATTCTCTGCTCTAATTACGTATGTTACCCAATTCTCAAAATTGTTTACGGTTTCGCCAGAAACTTGCTCAACTCCATTAACCCAAGCTGTCGCTTTATCTGATAATGTAAAAGTTGCTGTTAATTGCGACAGATCAATTTCTGGATAAAACGCAACCTCTACAACATTATCTGTAATTTCGCCTTCTGCTGTTTGATTTCCATCTGTTAACGAGAATGTAAGTAATTGATTCTCACCACTTGGCTCGTAAGCTGTTACTATGACTGTGTAATCCCTTGTCTCCAAATTCTCCGCCATAATAGTGTAAATTACAGTATCACTGAAATCTTGAACCGATACACCAGATACTTGCAACTCACCGTTAACCCAAGCTGTTGCACTGTCTGATAACGTAAAAGTTGCAATTAATTGTGAAAGATCTGTTTCTGAATTAAACTCAACATTAACAACATTATCAGTAATTACACCTACTGCTGTTTGGTTCCCATCAGTTAATGAGAATGTAAGTAATTGATTCTCGTTACTTGGTTCGTATGCTGTTACTATAACTGCGTAATCTCTTGTTTCTAAATTCTCGGCTACAACAGTGTAAATAACAGTGTCGCTGAAATTTTGAGTTGACACACCCGATATTTGCAATTCATCGTTTACAAACACTGTAGCCCTGTCCGATACCGTAAATATAGCTGTAAGGTTTTCTATATCAACTGTCGTTTCAAAGTGTACTGTAATGGTTTGTCCTTCAATGGTACCAGTAGCGCTAACAGAATTGTCGGTTAACTCAAATGACAACATTTGATTTTCATTACTAATTTGATATATCGGCAAATAATTGACTAATCCCAGTGTGTTATCGTCTGGATAGTGAAAAATACCTAACTCTGCTGAATCAGCATTATTTGTGCCCCAGTAGTTATTTTGTGCTGTTATTGGTCCCGGTGTGTTGTTGTATAAGTTATATGTTTGACCATTGTTTCCGTTGTTGTAGATATGGTTTTTACCTACATTAACTACTGTTGGTTCAATTTGTCCAAGATTTGGCTGTGCCGAGTTTAATATCGTTATCCCCCAAAGATTTCCTGTTATCAAGTTATTCGACACCATTCCTGTATTAGAAGTACTGAAGCTGATTCCACTACCACCAAGATTAGGATTTGTCTCTAAATTATTATCAATGATATTATTGTTGGTAATCGTGTAGTTTACACCTGCTCCTTGCATATTGATACCATATCTATTATTTACAATTGAATTTGAATCAACAATAATTATAAGTTGACCACCAACCAGTGTAGATGCCGAAATACCACCAGCTTTGTCGTATTCTCCGATTATTGTATTTCCACGAATAACGACTGTGTCAGTTGAACCTGACCCAAGATTTATTTGTGGACGGTTTGAGTTTGTTGTATTATTTTTATAAAAATAGCTGTTCAAAATTTTGGGTGAAGAGACAGCATTGGCAGCAGTTGCAACAGCCGATCGTTGATTTTGATCGAACACACAGTTAGAAATAATAGGATTACACTGAAAAATATCAACTGCAGCAGATGCTTGACTATAAGCGTTTTTATAAAACCGACAGTTGTTGATTGTCATATTAGAGCCTATAACTTTATTTCCTCCGGCAAATTCAATTGATGCGTTCTGTAATAATGAACTGTGAGAATCACTGAACTTAAATCCTTTAAAGGGTGCGGCGGTGTCTTGTGCTCTAAAAACCGCTAAATTAGGCGGATTACAAATTAAAACACCTTGTACTTCTATGAGCATTGTTGCGCTTACTAAAACTGAGTCGTCAGTAATAATTTTAAGTGTGTCGGTTGCGGCAATTGTAAGATTGTTGTTGATCAAAAAATGTCCGTTTCCTCCGGTTACAACGCCAGATGACATGTTTACTAAGTCAGTTAATGTAAGAGATGAATTGTTTCCTGGGGTCACATATTGACCATGTGCGGAAAGTGTAAAAATTAATACTATTGCTAGTAAAAAGGGTAATTTGTTAGTTTTCATATGTTTATATTTTTAATTAATGGTTATATTTAAATTCATACTGTTTTATTATCATTCTACTTAAATTTGTACTGTTTTGTGTTAGCTTTACAAAATTACTGTTTTTGACTATCTGCATTGCAATATACAAAGAAAAAATATTAGTAGCTAAATTAAGTTCTGATTTAATGCAATTAAAGTAAAGATTCATTGATTTTAAATTATTGGCAAACAAATGCTTTGTTTACAAGATTTGGAATTACAGGAGCAACATCTCTTTTCAAACTGTATTCAATATCATCTTTCAGCATATCGTATTTTGATTTTAGTCTTGGGGAGTGATCTAGTATAAACTCAAGTTCACTGTTTTTTGCCACATTTGCTAACGAAATTGCTATTTTCACGCTATCAGAAGTTGTATGATGACTATCATTAAGCAATTTTGAAGCAAGTTGTCCCGCAAAAAGTGTGTCTTCAATGCTGTTAGCAAACTTCCAGCCTGCACAAAGTAGTAAGATATTTTTGTTGCAGTTTCTTAAATACTCTAACAGCGCTGTTTCATTAACCCATGCGCCGGCAATTAATTTAGTAGCTTCAGGAACAACACTTAACGCTTGCGTACCGTTGGTTGTGGTTATTGCAATTGATTTTCCTTTTATTTTACTATTACAATATTCTAAAGGGGAGTTACCAAAATCAAAACCATCTAACTTATAGCTATCTCTTTCGCCAGCTGTTAAGTAGCCCATTTTACCATATTCCATAGTTTCTTCAATTTCTTGCAAAGCCACGACTTTTGTTGCTCCGTGAAACAGAGCCGTTGCAAAAACTGTTGTTGCCCTAATAACATCAACAAGAACCACTATATTGCCTGGTCTATGATATACGTTATATTGCAATGGCGAAAAACAAATATCTACATGTGGTTCTGTTTCCATACTATTTTATTTTCCAAATGGCTTTAATACCACCCATTAAGCTGAAAATTAAGATATTACAGAAAACAAAGCATTCTCCATACTCTATTACTTAATTATTTTTACGCATTAGAAACTTAAAAATAATTTCAAAAAATTCAGCCAACATGTATGTTCCAAGTAGAATAGCAAAAGAGAGGGCAAACCCTGTAATAAGTCCTATTAATCCACCACTAAATAGCAGCGATATATAATCGTGGAAGTTTTGTACAAACATTGCACTAAATGTATTACCAATAAAGCTATTGATTAAATTTGTACTAAAACCGCCCGTTATGCTAATTAGGCCTTCAATTGGTGCGTATGGAATAGCTGCAAATAAAATTGCTATGAAAGATATGGTTGATGCTATTGCAGGAAGCAAAAAAATAGCTTCGCCAAATATTTTTATCAAACGAGGGAAAATAAAAAGAACATTATTAAACTCATAGGTTTTAAAATCATTGGCACGATACCAAAGAACTCCTGCTACAGCAAAAAACATAATAAAATTTAATGCAAGTGTCAGAATAAAACAAATTATTGATCTTGTTAACTCAAAACCAGAAAAATAACCTCGAAGCATTGCAAAATACCCCGTTTTGCCAAAAAGCCCACTAACTATCAAATATAATCCAAGCGCCACGACAACAACAGCTAAGAACTTAAAAATATAGAAGAACGAAATTTTAAATACTTTTCCTGTACTATTGTCAAGTTGTTTTAATGGTTTTTTTATTAATGATTCAAAAACTTTAGTCATGGAAACTGCTATTTTAGTTTATAATTAATTTGACCTAAGGTTTGCAAAAGTATTTAATTTTTTTAATTATTTATAATGTATAGTTAGCTTTTGATATTTTTTAAGTCATATATTTTAAAATCTAACACCTGTCAAAATAATATCATCAATTTGTACGTAACCTTCTAACCATTCACGCATAATACTTTCAATAATGACTTCTTGCTCCAACATAGTTTTGTCTTGCAACTCTAACAAAGTTTTGTATAAATTTGAAGAGCTAAATTTCCTGTTTTGTGGACCTCCAAATTGATCGGTTATTCCATCAGAGTATATGTATATTGCGTCATTCTTCTGTAAATCAATTGTTTCGGTAGTGAATATTTTTTCCTGTTTTATTTGACTTCCGCCAATAGAGCCTCTCGTAGGCTTATATTGTATAACTTCATTGTTTCTGATTAGTATCAATTGGCGATAAGCTCCTGAGTAAAGAAGCTTATTACTACCTTCATCAATGGCGCACAGGGCAATATCCATTCCATCAAAGGTGTCATTACGGCGACCTTTCTGACCTAAGCTTCTTTTTACCTCTTTATCAAGCTGAGTTAGTATTTCGTGTGGCTCTGACATGCCATACTCATACACAACTTTTTCTAACAAATTATTTCCAATAATACTCATAAATGCACCCGGCACACCATGACCAGTGCAATCGGCGGCAGCAAAAAATTGACGATTATCCTTTTTTCCATACCAGAAAAAATCTCCACTTACAATATCTTTGGGTTTAAAAAAGACAAAAGAATCTGTGAAAACACGCAAGAATTCAGTAATCTTAGGAAATATTATTGCTTGCTGTATCCGCCTTGCATATTGAATGCTGGCTGTAATATCTTCATTTTTCTGTTTCAACTCTTTGGTTCGCTCTGCAACTATTGCCTCCAATACCTTTTTCTCATGTGCGAGTTTATATGTTCGCCACCGTACGAAGCTTACAACGCCTATTATTATTGCTAAAACATATGAAACATAGGCAATATTGGTTCTCCACCAAGGTGGTGTGATAGTTATTTGTATTGAGCGTTGCTTATCGCTCCAGTATCCCTCGCTATTGGTTCCACGAATATGTAAAACGTAACTTCCTTCTTTCAAATCGGGGAATGAAACGTAATTCCTTGTACTCGGTTGCGACCATTTTTCTGTCTGACCCGACAACTTAAATTGAAAAAGATTATTGG